>DASPRL010000300.1 GCA_035624475.1 Terriglobales bacterium | reverse complement strand
GGGGGCACGTACCGCCCGCACACGTTCCTCTTCGACGCGTTCGTGCCGGCGCTGAAGGCCCGCGGGCTCGGCGAGGCCGACGTCCGGCGGCTGCTCGTCGACAACCCGGCGGAGGCCTTCGCGGTCCGCCGGCGACCGCTGGCCGAGCGCTGAGACCGATCCCGGCTTCTCCGCCCAGACCACGGCTCTCGGGCTCCTCGGCTCGGCAGATCCGGGGCGAATACGAGCTACAATCGGGGCACTTCCATCCGGTTCAGGCGGCCGAGGGTGACGGCATGATCGGCTCGGTCCTCTCCCACTATCGCATCACCGCCGCCGTCGGTGCCGGCGGCATGGGGGAGGTCTACCGCGCCCGCGACACGCGGCTCGACCGCACCGTCGCCATCAAGGTCCTGCCCGCACACCTCTCCGAGCAGCCCGAGCGGCGGCAGCGCTTCGACCGCGAGGCCCGCGCCATCTCCTCGCTCAACCATCCCAACATCTGCACTCTCTACGACGTCGGCCACCAAGAGGGGGTCGACTACCTGGTGATGGAGTACATGGAGGGCGAGAGCCTGGCCGACCGGCTGGACCGCGGTCCCCTCCCCCCGGAGCAACTGCTGAAGTATGGGGTGGAGATCTGCGAAGGGCTGGAGAAGGCGCACCGCAGCGGGGTGGTGCACCGCGACCTGAAGCCCGGCAACATCATGCTGACCAAGACGGGGGCGAAGCTGATGGACTTTGGGCTGGCCAAGACCGCCAACCCGGAGGCGCCCTCGGCCCTGACCGTCTCGCTCACCGGGCCTGGGGCCAAGCCCCTGACCGCGGAGGGCATGGTGGTGGGCACCTTCCAGTACATGGCGCCGGAGCAACTGGAGGGCAAGGAAGCGGACGCGCGCTCCGACATCTTCGCGCTGGGCTCGGTGCTCTACGAGATGGCGACGGGCCAGCGGGCGTTCACGGGCAAGAGCCAGGCCAGCGTGGTGGCGGCCATCCTGGCCTCGGAGCCGCAGCCCATCTCGTCGCTGCGGCCCATGTCGCCGCCGGCGCTGGACCGGGTGGTGAAGCTGTGCCTGGCCAAGGACCCGGACGAGCGCTGGCAGACGGCCCACGACGTCAAGCTGCAATTGCGGTGGATCGCGGAGGGCGGCTCGCAGGCGGGCGTGCCGGCGCCGGTGGCGGCGCGCCGGCGGCACTCGCAGAGCCTGGCCTGGGTGGTGGCCGCGGTGTGCCTGCTGGCGGCGATCGCGTTGGGCGCGGCCTGGATGGCGCGCGCGCCCAAGGCCGCTCTGCCCCTGCAAGCTTCCATCTTGCCGCCCAAAGACTCGAGCTTCACGCCTTTCTCTTTTGCCATCTCGCCGGATGGGCGGAAGCTGGCGTTCGTCGCCCGGAACCCTGCCGGGACGGGTGACGTGCTGTGGGTTCGTCCGTTGGACAGCACGGTGGCACAGCCCCTGGCAGGCACTGAGGAAGCGGCGTTCCCTTTCTGGTCGCCGGACAGCAGGTCCATCGGGTTCTTCGCTGGCCGCTGGCTGAAGCGGATCGACGCCGGCGGGGGGCCCGCGATCACGCTGGCCGAGGCCCTCGTCGGGCGGGGAGGAAGCTGGGGCCCGGACGGCACCATCCTCTTCGCTCCCTCCTCGGTGGGCGGTCTGTGGCGGGTTTCGGCCAGCGGCGGCCAGGCCGTGCAGGTGACCACGCCCAAGAATCCGGGCGCCGAGCGCAGCCACCGCTGGCCCTTCTTTCTGCCCGACGGGAGCCACCTGCTCTTCTACAACTCTGCACCCGATGCACCCGGAGTGGCCCGACCCGGCGCGGGTTCCGGCATCTATCTGCTGGACCTCAAGACCGGCGCCGAGAGCCTGGTGCAGCGCGCCATCGGCCAGGGGCAGTACGCCGACGGTCACCTGTTCTACCTGGAACAGGGCAACCTGATGACGCAGCCCTTCGACCTATCCTCTCTGAGCGTCAGCGGGACGGCAGTCGTAGTGGCCGAGCAAGTCCAGTATGACAGCAACCGCTGGGTGGGGGGCTTCAGCGTGAGCGCGGCCGGACCGCTCATCTATGCAGGTGGAGGAAGCACCAACAGCGAGCTGGTCTTGTACGGCCGCGATGGCAAGGAGTTGGGGAAGGTGGCGGGCCCCGAGGAGTTTGACATCGTCTCGCTGTCGCCGGACGCCACGCGGGTGGCGACCTCGGTGGGAGAGGGCGGCGGACGGCAACGCGACATCTGGATCTACGAGTTAAGCCGGGGAACAGGGACGCGCTTGACCTTCGAAGGGGTACAAGCGGAGAACCCCATCTGGAGCCGGGATGGCAGCAAGATCGCCTACAGCGACACACCGGGGCGAGGAAGCATCCTGGTCAAGCCCAGCAGCGGGCTGGGGGAGCCCAAGGTGATCGCGCAGGGCGGCGACTTCGCGCCCAACGACTGGTCACCCGACGGCAACCAAGTGCTGTATATGAGCTTCCTGAGCAGTGCAGGGCCGCGAGTCTGGATCCACCAGTTCGGGCCGGAAGCCAAGGACTACGACCTGCTCCACACCAGCTTCCCCACCGCCGAGGCTCAGCTCTCCTCCGACGGCCACTGGCTGGCCTTCACTTCCGACGAGACGGGGCGGCAGCAGGTATACGTCATGCCCTATCCCAGCCTGTCGGGCAAGTGGCAGATCTCGATCGAGGGTGGCAGCCAGGCGCGCTGGCGCCGCGACGGCAAGGAGATCTACTACATCGCGCCCGACGCCAAGTTGATGCGGGTGACGGTGGACACCGCGGGCGGGGCCTTCCACGCGGGGATTCCCAGCCCCCTCTTCCAGACCCAGATCGCGGCGGTGGCCTTCGCCTTCCACCAGTACGATGTCACCGGCGACGGGAAGAGGTTCCTCATCAACACCCGCCGCACGCAGGGCACGGCCACCCTCACCATTTATTCCAACTGGGAAGCGGCGCTGAAACGGTAGCTAGCTGACGCGGCGGGAGGCCCCGGGGCGTGCGTCGTCGTCGGGAGCCTTGTGGGGGCGCCGCTTTTCGTCCTCGTGGCGGATGAGCAGCACCTCGATCTGGCGCAGCAGGTCGCGCGCGTTCACCGGCTTGACCAGCATGGTGTGGGCGCCGGCGCGCTGCCAGGAGCCGCCCAGGTCGGGGAAGGCGGTGAGCACCGCGGTGGCCGGCTGGTAGGGCTGCTGCTGGGCGGCGTGCACCACCTCGTAGCCGGA
>DASPRL010000299.1 GCA_035624475.1 Terriglobales bacterium | reverse complement strand
GTGCCCGTCCTGGACGGTGATGGAACCCTCGTGGGCGGCGATGCTGAGAGCATGCCCCCCCTGCCCTACTTCGAACTTCGCGGTGGGCGTGGTGGGAGTGATGGTGATCCCGTTCACCCGCACCGTCATGCCCCGGACGGTGGTCACCATGACCGTGCCGCAGCTCAGGTCGAGCACGTTGTCGCCCAGGATGAGCGAGCTGGCGCCCGCGATCAGCGTGGTGGTGCCGTCGGTGGTCAGAGTGGCGGTGGCGTCGGCCCCGGTCTGAATGTGGTCCCCGTTGAACACGGCGCTGGACTGGGGCACGCCCTTGCCGTTCACCGTTACGTTGCCGGTGTAACGCAAGGTGCCCCCTGGCTGGGCTGCCGACGCAGCTGCCGGGAAGACCACCAGCAGCACGCAACTCATTACCGCACTCAGAGTCCGGTTCAGCAAAGACACACCCTCCCACCTGGGATTGCCCCAGATATTAGCCCGCACGCGGTTCCGGGGTCAATCGCAAATGGCCTGCAATCCAACCTCCTTTGCTGGCGTACCAAGAGAGGCAACCACGGCCGGCAGCCCGGACCCTGGCGGACCCATCGCGACAACCTGCCTCGAATCAGTGAGTTGTAGGGTTCGCCGCCGGCCCACCCTTGATTTTCAGTCGCCAGGCGATATATAGTGCGCCCACCTCGCCACGGGTCTGCGCTGGCGCTCCCCGATTTGTGGTAAAAACGGGCCAAGGCCTCCCGAACTTCAGCACTTTGGGACCAGCAAGGGGGCTGTCACAACTAACCGGTTTCAACAGGACTGAAGATGAGCGCCAAACGGGAAATCGCCGAACCGGTCGCCGCCGCCTCGGGCAAGCGCGGCGGCAAGAAGCCCTACCAGAAGCCCTCCTTCCGCCGCGAGCGCGTGTTTGAGCAGTCAGCCCTGGCCTGCGGCAAGGTCCAGCAGACCCAGTCCGGCTGCTCCTTCAATCGCAAGACCTCCTGAGCGGGCCGTGGCTGTGGTACCTACGCCCGAGTCCGTCAGGTGCGAGCTGCTGGCGGAGACCGTACGCCGCCACGGCCGGGCCCGCCTGCGCGTGCAGGGCACCAGCATGCTTCCCAGCCTGCGCCCGGGTGACCTGCTCCAGATCGAGTGCCGCCTCCCCGCTGAGATCGAGGCCGGTGCCATCGTGCTCTATGCCCGCGAGCAGCGCCTGTTCGCCCATCGCCTGCTGCGGAAGCAAGTCCTCGGCGCGCTCGTGGTCCGCGGTGATCGCCTGGCCCGTCCCGATCCCCCGGTCCGGCCGGAAGAATTGCTGGGCGAGGTGACCTGGGTGCAGCGCGGAGCCAGGGGTTTCGCTCCCGCCCGCCGCCCCGGCTGGGGCGCGGCCTTGCTGCGCCTGGTCTCCCGCTTCTCCGACCTGCCCGCGGGACTGTGGCTGCGCCTTGCCTGCCCCGGGGCCCGCGTCCCTCTTCCGGAAGTGGTTGCCGAGACCGTCGCGCCTCGCTAATCTCGCTTGGTGCCGAAGAAGAAGGAAGTCGAGATCAAGTTCGTGGTCGCGGACCTGCGCGCGCTGGCACGCAAGCTGCTCGACGCCGGCTTTCGCCTCACCACCCACCGCACCCACGAGAGCAACGTGCTCTACGACCTGCCCGGGCAGCCCCTACGCCGCCGCGGCGAATTGCTGCGCCTGCGCCAGTACGGCGCCGCCTGGACCCTCACCCACAAGGGCCGGGGCAAGGCCGGCCGCCACAAATCGCGGGTGGAGACCGAGACCGCGGTGGAGGACGGCGTCCGCATGGACGCCATCCTGCGCGCCTCCGGTTTCCAGCCCAGCTTCCGCTACGAGAAGTTCCGCACCGAGTGGAGCGACGGCCGCGGACTCGTGGTGGTGGACGAGACCCCCATCGGCGACCTGGCCGAGATCGAGGGCGCGCCGGAGTGGATCGACGCGACCGCCCGCCGCCTGGGCGTCGCGCCTTCCCAGTACATCACCGACAGCTACGCCGGGCTGTTTTTCGCCTGGAAGCGCCGCACCCGCAGCCCCGCCACCGAGATGACCTTCCAGGCGGTGGGCAAAAGCGGGCCCCGGAAGAAGTAAAGGCTGCTCACCGCCGCCCGGGTAGCTCGTCCTGGCCGCGGTTGCGCCACGCACCTGTCACCCTTTGGGGTGATAGGGGTCACTGCAGAGCCGTCCGGGCGGGGCGTAGTAAACACACAAGAGCGTCCCATTGCCCGGAATCGAGGAGGTCCTATGACCCCGCCCCTCTCCTCCCGGATGCGCTTTGTTCTGCCTCTCGCCCTTGCCCTCTTCTCGCTCGCGCCGGTCCTGCTCCCCGCGGCCACGGTGCCCGCGGGAACAAATCCCGCCGCCGTGGCTGTCAACCCGGTGACCAACAAGATCTACGTCGCCAACATCGCCAGCCACACCATCACCGTGATCGACGGCGCCACCCACGCGACCCAGACGATCGACGTGGGCACCCAACCCAATGCTCTGGCGGTGAACCCGGTGACCAACAAGATCTATGTCGCCGCCAACTATTTGAAGGTGATCGACGGCGCCAGCAACACGGTCATAAAGACCCTGATCGCAGGATATTGGCCCATTGCCCTGGCCGTGAACCCCGTGACCAACCGGGTCTATGTCGCTAGCAATAACAGCAACGACGTGACCGTGATCGACGGCAGTACCGACGCGGTCATCGCCACCGTGCTGGTGGGAAGTTGGCCGTGCGCCGTGGCCGTCAATCCGGTCACCAACAACATCTATGTCGCCAACTACAACAGCAACACCCTCACCGTGATCAACGGCGCGAACAACACGCCCACGCCGGTAGTCGCCGGCACCGGCCCGCTGGCGGTGGCGGTGAACCCGGTGACCAACAAGATCTATGTCGCCAATGGAAACGGCGCCAGCGTCACCGTCATCGATGGCGCCACCAACACGCCTTCCACGGTGGCCACCGGCAGCACCCCTGTCGCGGTGGCGGTGAATCCGGTGACCAACAAGATCTATGTGGCCAACAAGGGGGGCAACAGCGTGACCGTGATCGACGGCGGCAACAACGCGCCTTCGAGCGTGGCCGTCGGAAGCCAGCCCTTTGCCGTCACCGTGAACCCGACGACCAACCGGATCTATGTCGCCAACTACAGCGGCAACACCGTCAGCGTGATCGAGGGCGCGAGCGGCAGCGTCATTCAGACCGTGCCCACGGGATCCTATCCTCGGGCGGTGGCGGTGAACCCGGTCACCAACAAGGTCTACGCCGCCAACTTCAGCAGCGGCAATGTCACCGTGATCGACGGCGCCGGCAACGCCCCGCAGAATGTCGTCACCGGATCCCATCCCGGCGCGCTCGCGGTCAACCCTGTCACCGACAAGATCTACGCCATCAACGGCTGGGACTGGACCCTCAGCGTGCTCGATGGCGCCACCAACAACGTGATCCATACCTTGACGGTCGATTGTCCCGACGATGTGGTAGTGAACCCGGTGACCAACAGGATCTATGTCTCGAACGTCTACGACGACACCGTCACCGTGATCGACGGCGCCGGCGACAGCGTGGTCAAGACCGTGAATACGGGGTCCGGCCCCTCGCAGCTGGCGGTGAACCCGGTGACCAACCGGATCTACGTCGTCAACAAGGACAGCAACAACGTCAGCGTGATCGATGGCGCCAGCAACAGCGTGATCCAGACCGTGCCCGTGGGAACGCAGCCTTTGAGCGTGGCCGTGAACCCGGTGACCAACAAGATCTACGTCTCCAGCTACTCCAGCGGCAACGTCACCGTGATCGAGGGCGTCAGCAACAGCGTGATCCAGACCGTGCCTGCGGGAATCGGCCCCTACCGCATCGCGGTGAACCCGCTGGCTAACAAGATCTATGTCGTCAACCAGCTCAGCAACAACGTCACCGTGATCGACGGCGCCACCGACACGCCCCACACTGTGGCCGTCGGGGGCGATCCCTTTGCCGTGGACGTGAATCCCCTCAGCAACAAGATCTACGTCGCCAACTACTACGGTGGCGTCAGCGTGATCGACGGCGCCACCGACACCGTGATCCGGACCGTGACCGCGGGATCTTACCCCCGCACCGTAGCGGTGAACCCGATCACCAATAAGATCTACGTCGGCAACGAGACGAGCAACAATGTCACCATCATCGACGGCATCAGCGATGAAGTGAGCCAGACCGTGCTCGCGGGAACCGTCCCCATCGATTTGGCGGTGAATCCGGTGCGGAACAAGGCTTATGTCGCCAACAACGGCAGCGGCAACGTCAGCGTGATCACGGAGCAGGCGGTGCAGCCCATCCCGCTGGTGACGGCGGTCACCCACCTGCCCAACGACCAGAGTGCGCACCGCACCCCGACCTTCAACCTCACGGCTTTGAGCTGGTTCAGCCCCACCGCCCCGCCGCCCCGCGCCGTCTACTTCCAGTTGGACACTTGGCAAGGCCCCTGGCTGGCCGCTTCCCCGGCCTCGCCCAACTTCAGCGCCACTACCCCCGAACTCTCCCTGGGCACGCACATTCTGTACGCCTTTGCCACCGACGGTCAGGAGGCGACCTCCACGGGCGTTGCCCAGCCCCTGATCGGCGGCATCACCGCCTATGTCTTCCACGTGCTGCCGCCTATGCCCGGCACCGGCGACTTCGATGGCGACGGCGAAGGCGACATCCTGTGGCAGAACTCCTCGACCGGCCAGGTCACCGTCTGGATCATGAACGGCGCCAACAAGGAGAGCACGGCGGTGGTCGTCAACGGCGTCGATCCCAGTTGGAAGCTGGTGGGCACCGGGGACTTCGACGGCGACCAGATGACCGACCTGCTGTGGCAGAACTCCGCCAGCGGGGACGTGGTGGTGTGGCTGATGGACGGCACCACCAAGAAGAGCGCCGCCACCGTGGTCAGCGGGGTGGATCTGCACTGGAAGATCGTGGGGCTGGGCGACTTCGACGGCGACCAGAAGACCGACATCCTGTGGCGTAACACCGCAAGCGGGGACGTCGCCCTCTGGCTGATGAACGGCCTCACCCGCAAGCAGAGCACCACCGTAGTCGGTGGGGTGGACCCGGCCTGGAGGATCGTGGGACTGGGCGACTTCAACGCCGACCACAAGACCGACATCCTGTGGCAGAACTCCAGCACGGGAGGCGTGGTGGTCTGGCTGATGAATGGCGCGGTGAAACAGAGCGCTGCCTTCGTGGCCACCGGGGTCGAACCCCAGTGGCAGGTGGTGGGGCTGGGGGATTTCAACGGCGACACCAAGGCCGACATCCTATGGCAGCACTCCAGCGCCGGCAACGTGGTGGTGTGGCTGATGGACGGCGCCACCAAGACCGACGCCGCCTTCGTGGCCACCGGCGTCGATCCCAACTGGAAGGTGATCGGGACCACCGACTTCAACGGCGACCTGAAGACCGACATCCTGTGGCGGCATGCCACCACCGGCAACGTGGTCGTCTGGCTGATGGACGGCACTACCAAGACCGGCGCCGCCTTCGTAGCCACCAACGTCGATCCCAGCTGGAGGATCGTCTCCCCCACCGGGACGATCCCTTTCTAGCTCGCAACCAGGGCTCCAGCGGGGTACCGGCCCGGCGAAGATGGTGGCTCAGGCGCTGCCCAGGTGGTATTCCTCGATGCAGGCGCCCACGCCTACCTTCGTGCCCAGGCGCTTCTCCAGGCGCACCACCCGCGCCGTCCCCGACATGGGGATGCCGTGGGTCAGGGTGAGTTCCGGCGGCAGGGTGAGGGTGAACTCGAACTTGGAGCCCTCCGAGATCTCTACCTCGGCATAGAAGAAGAGGCCGCGGGCGCTGACGTTCTCCGTCTGGGCGCGGACCACCGGCACGGCGGCGCCGGCAAAGCGGGCAGCCACCGGGATCCGCACCTCGAAGCGCGGATAGGCGCGAGTTTCCTTCTCGTCGGGCAGGCGGGGACCCTCCGAAAGAATCGGCATAGAATCCGCCCACGGGAACAAGGCTGTCAAGTCCCGAAGGCGTGGGTCTGTGGAAAAAATGGACGTTGTCAGGCGGCTACGCCGCAGCACTTCTTGTACTTCTTGCCCGAGCCGCAGGGACAGGGATCGTTGCGTCCCACCTTGGCCCCGGAGCGGACGACCTGCTGCACCGGCTGATAGTCGCCGGCGCCCGCCATGCGCGCCTCTTCCAGCTCGCGCTTCTTCCGGCGGTGGAACTCCTCTTCCAGGTCGTCCACCGAAGTGGCGGCGCGGCGGCGGCGGGTCTCGGCTTCCGCAGCGGCTACTTCTTCGGCGGTGGCCGGGGCCTCGCGCTCGATCACCTGCATCAGGTAGAGATAGCGCACCGTCTCTTCCTGGAAGCGCCGCATCATCTCCTCGAACATGTCGAAGGACTCGCGCTTGTACTCCACCAGGGGATCGTGCTGGCCGTAGCCGCGCAGCCCGATGCCCTCGCGGAGGTGGTCCATGTTGAGCAGGTGGTCCTTCCACTGCGTGTCGATCACGCTCAGCATGATGATGCGCTCGTGGTGGCGCATGGCCTCGGGGCCGAGCAGCTTCTCCTTGGCCTCGTAGCGCTGCTTGAGCTTGTCGAAGATGGCGTCGCCCAGCTCGGTGCGGTTGAGGCTGCGGCCGTCGATGCCCTCGGCCCCGATGTCCACGCCGAAGCTGGTGAAGAGGCGGTTCTTCAGACCTTCCAGCTTCCACTGGTCGGGATGGGCGTTGCGGGGCGCGTACTCGTCGAGCAGGTCGGCGAGCAGCCCGGCCACGTAGTCCTCCAGGATCAGCTCCTTCTGCTCGGCGCCTTCCAGGAGCTGGCGGCGCAGGCCATAGACGGCCTCGCGCTGCTTGTTCATGACGTCGTCGTACTCCAGCAGGTGTTTGCGGGCCTCGAAGTTGCGCGCCTCTACCTGCTCCTGCGCCTTCTCGATGCGCCGCGAGATCATGCGCGACTCGATGGGCACGCCCTCCTCCATGCCCAGGCGCTGCAGCAGCGGCCCCACCCAGTCCTTGGCGAAGATGCGCATCAGGTCGTCTTCCAGGGAGAGGTAGAAGCGGGAAGAGCCGGGATCGCCCTGGCGGCCGGCGCGCCCGCGCAACTGGTTGTCGATGCGGCGGGCCTCGTGCCGCTCGGTACCTAGGATGTGCAGCCCGCCCAGACCGACCACCTGCGCGTGCTCGCCGTCGGTCTGCCCCTTGTGCCGCTCCAGGATCTCGCTCCAGCGCTCGCCAGGGGCCTGGTACTCGCTGCCCTGGTAGTAGAAGGTGGTCTTGTCGTGGTCCTCGCCCAGGTGCTCGCCGATGCGGCCGGCGGCGGCCTGCACCGGCTGCGCCAGCCCCTTCTTGAAGCACTCCTGCTTGGCCAGGAACTCGGGATTGCCGCCCAGCAGGATGTCGGTGCCGCGGCCGGCCATGTTGGTGGCGATGGTGACCGCGCCCTGGCGCCCCGCTTGGGCCACGATCTCGGCTTCCTTCTCGTGGAACTTGGCGTTCAGCACCACGTGCTTCACGTTCCTCTTCTTGAGCAGGTCGGAGAGCCGCTCCGACTTCTCGATGGAGACCGTGCCCACCAGCACCGGGCGGCCTTCCTCGTGGATCCTCTCGATCTCCTCCGCCAGGGCGTTGAACTTCTCGCGCTCGGTGCGGTAGACGGTGTCGGGATACTCGTGGCGCAGCAGCCGCCGGTTGGTGGGGATAGCCACCACCTCCAGCTTGTAGATCTTGTAGAACTCGGCGGCTTCCGTCTCGGCGGTGCCGGTCATGCCCGCCAGCTTCTTGTACATGCGGAAGTAGTTCTGAAAGGTGACCGTGGCCAGGGTCTGGTTCTCGCGCTCGATCTTGACGTTCTCCTTGGCCTCCACCGCCTGGTGCAGGCCGTCGGACCAGCGCCGCCCCGGCATCAGGCGCCCGGTGAACTCGTCCACGATCAGCACCTCGCCGTCCTTCACCACGTAGTTCACGTCGCGCTTGTAGAGCGCGTGCGCCTTGACCGCCGTCTCCACGTGGTGCTTCAGGTCCCAGTTCTCGGGGTCGGCGATGTTCTGGATGCCCAGCAGCTTCTCCACCTTCTCCCAGCCCTCGTCGGTGACGGTGATGGTGTGGTGCTTCTCGTCCACCACGTAGTCGCCGGTGAGCACCTTCTCCTCGATGGATTTCTCGATCTCCTCGCCCAGCTCCAGCTTGGGGATGATGCGGTTCACCTTGTAGTACTTGTCGGTGGACTCCTCGCTGGAGCCCGAGATGATGAGCGGGGTGCGGGCCTCGTCGATGAGGATGGAGTCGACCTCGTCCACGATGGCGTAGTGGTGGCCGCGCTGCACGCAGTCGCGCTGGTCGAACTTCATGTTGTCGCGCAGGTAGTCGAAGCCGAACTCGTTGTTGGTGCCGTAGGTGACGTCGGCGGCGTAGGCCTCGCGGCGCTGCTCGTCGTCGAGTTCGTGCACGATCACGCCCACCGTCAGCCCCAGGAAGCGGTAGATCTGCCCCATCCACTCGGAGTCGCGCTTGGCCAGGTAGTCGTTCACCGTGACCACGTGCACCCCCTGCCCCAGCAGCGAGTTCAGGTAGACGGGCAGGGTGGCTACCAGGGTCTTGCCTTCGCCCGTCTTCATCTCGGCGATCTTGCCCTGGTGCAGCACCATGCCGCCGATGAGCTGCACGTCGAAGTGGCGCATGGCCAGCGCGCGCCGCCCCGCCTCCCGCACCACCGCAAAGGCCTCAGGAAGGAGCTCTTCGAGCGCGGCCTTCTGCTCGCGCACGCGTTCCTCCTCGTCCTCGATGCCCTCCAGGCGCTGCCGGATGCGGGCACGGAACTCTTCGGTCTTGGCGCGCAGTTGCTCGTTGGAGAACTGCTGCAGGGCCGGCTCGAGCGCGTTGATGCGCTCGACCAGCGGCCGCAGGCGCTTCACCTCGCGCTCGTTCTTGGTACCGAAGATCTTGGCGAATAGGGTGCTAAACAAGGGTCTGGACCTTTGCCCGGGCGCCCGCCTCGGAGAGGGACGCCGCTTCCCGTCAGATTATCAGCGTACCATATTAGATGCGGCCGCCCGCTGCAGGGTGCGGTTCCGGCCCGGCGAGCGTCCGCCGCTCTCCCAGCGGGGAAACTGGCCCATTCGGCCGCTTTCCTTTATAGTGCGGCCTTCCCCGAGACAGCATGCAGAGCTTCTACCAGAAGTTCGTGGAGTCGGCCGAGCGCTGGCCCGGGAACGTCGCCCTGGAGATGCAGCGCTCGGATTCGGTCGAGCGCCACACCTACGCCGAAGTGCGGCGCATGGCGGAGTCGGTGGGCCGCTGGCTCCAGCAGAACGGCGTGGCCAGGGGCTCGACCTGCGGCATCCTGGCCGGCAACAGCCCGCGCTGGACCGCCGCCTACCTCGGCATCCTGGCGGCGGGCGGGGTCGCCGTCCCCTTCGACACCGCCTTCAGCCGCGCCCAGGTGGCCACCATCCTGCGCGACAGCGGCGCCGTAGTGCTGTTCGCCGACGCCCGCCTGTTTCCCTTGGCGCAGCGCGCGGCCGAAGGCCTGGGCGTCCGCCTGGTCTGCCTGGAGGCGGGCCCGCCCGAGCTGCCTTCCTTCGACCAGATGCAGGCCGCCGGCCCGGGCGGCTTCCGCCCGGTCGCCGTCGCCGACGATGACCTGGCCGCCATCCTCTACACCTCGGGCACCACCAGCGATCCCAAGGGCGTGATGCTCTCCCACGCCAACATCGCCGCCGAGGCTGACTCCGTCTTCCGCACCGTGGAAGTGCGCCCCACCGACTCCATCCTGGGAGTGCTGCCGCTCTTCCATGCCCTGGCGCAGATGGCCAACCTGCTGCTGCCCCTGCTGGCGGGCGCCCGCATCGTCTACCTGGAGTCGCTGAACACCGCCGAGCTGGTGCGGGCGCTGCGCGAGCGCCGCATCACCATCTTCGCCTGCGTGCCCCAGTTCTTCTACCTCATCCACGAGCGCATCCTGAAGCAGGTGGCGGAGCGCGGGGCGGGGGCGCGCACCGCCTTCCGTCTGCTCATGTCGCTCTCCCGGCTGCTGCGCGCGCTGGGCTGGAAGGGCGCAGGCAGGATCTTCTTCCGCCCGGTGCACGAGGCGGTGGCGCCCGACCTGCGCTTCTTCGTGGTGGGAGGCTCGCGCTTCGATCCCGCCGTGGGCCACGACCTGCACGCCCTGGGCTTCGAGATCCTGCAGGCCTATGGCCTGACCGAGACCTCGGGCGCGGCCACGGTCACCCGCCTGGAGCGCAACGTGATGGGCTCCATCGGCCGCCCGCTTCCCGGCGTCGAAGTGAAGATCGTGGATGCGGAGGACACGAGCGAGGGCCCGGCCGCGGGCGAGATCGCCATCCGCGGCGGCATCGTCATGCAAGGCTACTTCAAGCGCCCCGACGCCACCGCCGCCGTGCTCGAGGCCGGCTGGCTGCGAACCGGCGATCTCGGCTACCTGGACGCGCGCGGTGACCTCTACATCACCGGACGCAAGAAAGAGATCATCGTGCTCAGCTCGGGCAAGAACATCTACCCCGAGGAGATCGAGGAGCACTACCTGAAATCGCCGTGGATCAAGGAGCTGTGCGTGGTGGGCCTGGAGAGCCGGCCGGGAGAGCCGCTCTCCGAGCGGCTGCACGCCGTCATCGTCCCCAACCTGGAGTTGCTCAAGCAGAAGAAGATCGTGAACACGCGCGAGGTCATCCGCTTCGACCTGGATTCCATCTCGGTCACGCTGCCCTCGAGCAAGCGCATCTTGAGCTACGAGATCTGGCAGGAAGACCTGCCGCGCACCACCACCCGCAAGATCAAGCGCTTCGAGGTGCGACAGCGGGTGCTGGCGGAGCAGGCCGCCGCCGGCGGCGAGCCCGTGGAAGAGCGTCATCCCGCGCGCGCCCTCACCGACGAGGACCGGACCTGGCTGGCCGAGCCGGAGGTGGCGCGCGCGATGGCCGCCATCCGCCGCGCCTCCAAGAAGGAGGATGAGATCCATCCCGCCGACAACCTGGAACTCGACCTCGGCCTGGACTCCATGGAGCGCGTCGAATTGCTGGTGGAGCTGGAGCGCGAACTCGACAGCCACCTGCCCGACACGGTGGTGTCGGAGGTCTACACCGTGCGCGACCTGGTGGACGCGGTGCGCCAGGCCGGCGGCAGCCCCGAAGACCTGGAGCCGAAGCGCGCGCTCCGCGCCCGCGGCGCCTCCGGCTGGGACACCGTCTTCCAGACCGAAAGCTCCGACCCTGAGGTGCTGGAGGTGGTTTCCAGGCCCCGCCGCGTCGTTCCCTTCCTCTGGTATTTCGGCGGCCGCTTCGTGGACATCCTCTGCCGCGACCTCTTCCGCCTGCGCGTCACCGGGCTGGAGAAGATCCCCGCCGACGGGCCCTTCATCCTCTCGCCCAACCACCAGAGCTTCCTCGACGCTCCCGTGGTCATGAGCCAGTTGCCGTGGCGGCTCTACCAGCGGGTCTTTTACGTGGGCACCAGCGAGATCTTCGGTTCCGGGGTCATGCGGCGCGTGGCGCACTCGCTGCGGCTGATCCCCGTGGACCCGGACGCCAACCTCGTCCCCGCCATGCGCGCCGGCGCCTACGGCCTGAGGCGCGGGCAGATCCTGGTGCTCTATCCCGAGGGCGAGCGCTCTATCGACGGCGCTCCCAAGACCTTCAAGAAAGGCGCCGCCATCCTGGCCACCCACCTGAAAGTGCCCATCCTGCCGGTGGCGCTGGAGGGCTTCCACGAGGCCTGGCCGCGGGGCCAGTCCTTCCAGCGCTTCGTGCCCCTGCGCATCGCTATCGGCGATCCCATCTATCCGCCCGAGAAGGTGGAGAACCCCGAAGCCGCCTACGAGCAGCTCACCGCGGAATTGCGCCAGCGGGTGGTGGAGATGTGGCATCAATTGCGCCGGGAGCTGGGCAAGGAGGGCGCGCCCGCCTCCCCCGCCGGCCAGGCCGCCGCCGACTAGGCCCGTCACTTGAGTAACATTGCCAGCCGCCTCCGGCTGACGCATAATCCTCCCGTTCCGCAGGACATTCCATGACCTTGCAAGCGTTGCTGTACACCAGCGATCCGGAACTGCTCTCCGTCTTCCACCAGGCCCTGGGCGCCCTGGGCGTCGAGACGCTGGAGATGGACGACCCCCTGCGCTTCCTGGACCTGGTGGCCAACGAGCACTTCGACCTGCTGGTAGTGGACCATGACGGGACCGATCACAGCCTGGACGTGCTGGCGACTGCGCGGGAGCGCAGTGCCAACCGCGACTCGGTCCTGATGCTGGCCACCGCGGAGCGCGACTCCGCGCGCTTCCTCGAACGCGGCGCCAACCTGGTTCTCTACAAGCCGCTCACCCGCGAGGCCCTGGACCGCCACCTGCGCAGCGCCCACCTGCTCATGCAGGATGAGCGCCGCCGCTACAACCGCCACTCGGTGGAGATTCCGGTGGCGGTGCGCATGCCCGACGGGCGGCAGGTCATGGGAACGGGCTTCAGCCTGAGCGAGGGCGGCATCGCCCTGCAGTTCCCCGAGCGCCTGAACACCCGCGACCTGTTGCGCCTGGAGCTCGTCCTGCCCCAGGAGAAGGAGCCGGTGCAGCTCACCGGCAAGCTGGCCTGGGTGAATACCGACCTGCATACCGGCATCCGCTTCGTGCAACTCACCCTGGAGACGCGCGAGCAGTTGCGGGGATGGCTGGAGCGCCACGCCGCGCCGCCCACCGCCTAGGACCCGCGCTCACTTCGCCCGCGGATGGCTCTCGTCGTAGACCTTCAGCACGTGCTTCATGGAGAGCTGGGTGTAGCGCTGCGTGGTGGAGAGGCGCTCGTGCCCGAGCATCTCCTGGATGGCGCGCAGGTCGGCGCCCTCCTCCAGCAGGTGCGTGCCGAAGGCGTGGCGCAGGGTGTGCGGATGGACGTCGGGGGAGAGGCCGCGGGCCACCGCGACCTGCTTGACGATGCGGCCCACGCTGCGCGAGGTCAGGCGCGCGCCCCGGCGGTTCACCAGCAGCGCCCGCGTCCCCTGCCGTCCCACCGCCTGCTGCCGCAGCGGAAGATACGCGGCCAGCGCCGCCCGCGCGCTCTCGCCAAAGGGCACGTAGCGCTCTTTCTTGCCCTTGCCGCGCACCAGGATGGCCTCGTTGGACCAGCGGATGTCGTCGAGGTTCACGCCTACCAGCTCGGAGTTGCGCACCCCGCAGCCGTAAAGCAGTTCCAGGATGAGGCGGTCGCGCTCGGGGAAGGCGGAGCACTCGGGCATGGCCGCGTCGAGCACCGCGTTCATCTCTTCGATGGTGGGCACGCGCGGCAGCTTCTTGGGCAGGCGCGGGGTGGCCACCAGCGCCGCCGGATTTTGCTCCACCACGCCTTCGCGCGCCAGCCAGCGGTAGAGCGAGCGCAACGCCGCCAGCGCCCGCGCTACGCTGGTCTTGCTCAGTCCCTGCTCGTAGAGATGGGAGAGGAAGCCGCGGATGCGCAGGTGATCGACCTCGCTCCAGCCCTCCGCGCCCACGTACTCGGCGAAGCGCTGGAGGTCGTTCTGGTAGGCGCGCAGGGTGTGGCGCGAAGCGTTGCGCTCGCGCAGCGAGCGCAGAAACTGCTCGGCGGCTTTGTGCACGGGACCGCGCGCGGCCGCCTTCAACTCCTTCATTTCTCCTCTCCCGCGGAGGCGCGGGCGCGCGCCCGGGGATGGTGTTGCCGGTAGACATTCTTCAGCCGGTCCAGCGCCACGTGGGTATAGACCTGGGTGGTGGAGATGTCTGCGTGTCCGAGGATGGTCTGCACCGTGCGCAAATCGGCGCCGCCTTCCACCATGTGGGTGGCGCAACTGTGGCGCAGCATGTGCGGGCTGGCGTGCCGCCCGGCCGCGGCGGAAGCCGCACCCACCATCTGCCAGACTCGCTGGCGCGAGAGCTTGCGCCCGCCGCGGCCCACGAACAGCAGCGGCGAGCTTCTCTCGCCCAGCAGCGTGCCCCGCCCCGAAGCCAGATAGGCCCGCACGGCGTCCAGGGCGGAGCGGCCCAACGGCACGATGCGCTCCTTGTCGCCCTTGCCGCGCACCAGCACGTAGCCCAGGTCGAGCTTCACGTCTTCCAGCCCGATGCCGATGATCTCGGAGACACGCAGCGCCCCCGCGTAGAAGACCTCCAGCATGGCGCGGTCGCGCGCCGCCAGCGCCTGCGCTTCTTTGCGCCCGGCCGGCAGCGCCGGCTTCAGCATGGATTCGATCTCGTCCCGGGCCAGCGATTTGGGCAGCACCTTCCACTGCTTGGGCGACTCCAGGTTGAGCGTGGGATCGTGCTCCAGGTGCCGGTCGAGCAAGAGGAACTTGTAGAGGTGGCGGAGGGCCGAGAGCTTGCGCGCCACCGAGCGCCCGTCCACCTGGTGGGAGAAGAGGTGGTCGAGGAAGTCGCGCACGTCGTCGCGGCGGGCGCTGGCCAGGGTGCGGCGGCGCTTCTCCAGGAACGCGGCGAACTGCCCCACGTCGCGGGTGTAAGCGGCCACGCTCAGCCGCGCCAGCCCCTTCTCCACCTTCAGGTAGTCGAGGAAGGCGGCCAGCAGGCGCTCATTGGGGGCGGCAGGCACGATCGCAGTATGCGCGTTATCGGACGCAGGGGGAATACCCTCGCGGGTGCGGGGGCACCGCCAGGAGCCCAGCAAGCCCGAGGTTGTCTGGCACGGGATCCGGACCCGTTCCCGCCGAGGACGTTCCGCGGCTTGTCCCGCGAGGTTTGACAGGCGCACGTGGGACAGGTATGTTCGATGGTTTCCCGCCCGGGACCCGGTTCAACTTAGCTTCTGCTACCGACCGCGTGGAGGCACGCATGAAGTCCAAGATCGTACGCATCTTCTTCCCTGCCCTGCTGCTCTGCCTGCTGGCCCTGCCGCTGGCGGCGCAGGACATGTCGCAGTACATGCACGAGTTCGAGAAGCACATCACGGTGAAGACCCTGCCCAACGGGCTCACCCTGCTGGTGATGGAGCGCCCCGAGGCGCCCGTCTTCTCCTTCTTCACCCACGTGGACGCGGGCTCGGTGCAGGACCCCAAGGGCCAGTCCGGCCTGGCCCACATGTTCGAGCACATGGCCTTCAAGGGCACCTCCACCATCGGCACCACCAACTACGCCAAGGAGAAGGTGGCGCTGGACAAGGTGGAGGCCGCCTACCAGGCCTATGACGCCGAGCGCCTGAAGACCATCGGCCGCGACGACAAGAAGGTGGCGGCCCTGGAGAAGGCCTGGCGCGACGCCATCGCCGACGCCGACCAGTACGTCATCGAGAACCAGTTCGGCCGCATCATCGAGGAGAACGGGGGCGAGAACCTGAACGCCTTCACCAGCAACGACGAGACCGGCTACTTCTACGCCCTGCCCGCCAACCGCACCGAACTCTGGGCCTACCTGGAGTCGGAGCGCTTCCAAGATCCCGTCTTCCGCGAGTTCTACAAGGAGCGCGACGTGGTGCACGAGGAGCGCCGCCTGCGCGTGGACAGCGCCCCCATCGGCCGCCTCATCGAGCAGTTCGTGGCCGCCGCCTTCCTCGCCCATCCCTACCACAACGAGGGCATCGGCACCTCCTGGGAGCTGGACAACTTCTCCGAGACCGACGCCAAGAATTTCTACGCCAAGTACTACGTCCCCGCCAACATGGTGACCGCGGTGGTGGGCGACGTCAACCGCGCCACCTTCCTCCCCATGGCGGAGAAATACCTGGGCCGGCTGAAGAAGGAGCCCAGGCCGGTGGATGACACGGTGCCCGAGCCCAAGCAGATCGGCGAGCGCGAGGTGGTGATCAAGGAGGCCTCCCAGCCCATCTACCTGGAAGGCTACCACCGCCCCGACTCGCGCGATCCGGACGCCGCCGTCTACGACGTGATCGCCGACATCATGTCCAAGGGCCGGGTCTCGCGCCTCTACCGCTCCCTGGTGCGCGACCAGAAGCTGGCCGTCGTCGCCCAGGGCGGAAACTACTTCCCCGGCGACAAGTACCCCAACCTCTTCTTCTTCTTCGCCGTGCCCAACCGCGGCAAGACGCCGGAGGAACTGCGCGCCGCCATCCACAAGGAGATCGAGCGGCTCAAGACCGAGGACGTCAGCGACGAGGAACTGCAGAGCGTGAAGACGCGGGCCAAGGCCGACCTCATCCGCAGCCTGGCCGACAACACCGACCTGGCCCAGGCCCTGGGCACCGCCCAGGCCCGCTTCGGCGACTGGCGCGAGGTCTTCCGCCAGATCGACCGCATGGACAAGGTCACCAAGGCCGACATCCGCCGCGTGGCCAACCAGACCTTCACCGGCTCCAATCGCACCGTGGCCATCATCGAGACCGCGGCGCCGGCCCAGGGAGGCAAGTAATGAATCGCGCACTTCCACTCTCCAACCGTTTCCTGACCTTGAGTCTCACGCTGGTGCTGCTGGCGGGTGCCGCCGCCCAGACCGCGCCCACCGCCGGCAAGAAGAACGTGCCCCAAGCCCCGGCCGCGCCTTGGAAGCGGATCAAGGTCCCGCCCCTGCCCCCCTTCCATCCTCCGCAGCCGGTCCGCGTGCAGTTGTCCAACGGCATGGTGATCTTCCTGCAGGAGGACCACGAGCTGCCGCTGATCGACGGCACCCTGGTCATCCGCGGCGGCGGGCGCGACGTGCCTGCGGCCAAGACCGGGATGGTCGGCATCTACAGCGCCTCCTGGCGCACCGGCGGCACC
>DASPRL010000298.1 GCA_035624475.1 Terriglobales bacterium | reverse complement strand
CAGGTTGAGCTGGGCGGCGACCTCGGCGGGCACCGCCTCGCCCTTCAACTCGCGCACCGCGCGCTCCAGCATGGTGGTGTAGAGCTCGAAGCCGACGGCATCCACGTGGCCGCTCTGCTGCGCGCCCAGCAGGTTGCCGGCGCCGCGCAGCTCCAGGTCCAGCGCGGCCAGCTTGAAGCCGGCGCCCAGGTCGCTGAACTCCTTGAGCGCGGCCAGGCGGCGGCGCGCCAGCGGTGTCAGTTCCTGCTCCGGCGGCACCATCAGGTAGGCGTAGGCGCGGCGGTTGGAGCGGCCCACGCGACCGCGCAACTGGTAGAGCTCCGAGAGCCCGTGGCGGTCGGCGCGGTTCACCAGGATGGTGTTGCACAACGGGATGTCGAGCCCGTTCTCGATGATGGTGGTGGCCACCAGCACGTCGGCCTGGTGGCGCATGAAGGCGAGCATCACCCTCTCCAATTCCTGCTCCGACATCTGCCCGTGGCCGACGATCACGCGCGCCTTGGGCGCCAATTCCTGCACCTTGGCGCCGATCTCGTAGATGGTCTCCACCCGGTTGTGGACGAAGTAGGTCTGGCCGCCGCGCTCCAGCTCGTGCGCGATGGCGTTCTGCACCAGCTTCTCGTCGAAGGCCGCGACTACGGTCTGGATGGCGATGCGGTCCTTGGGCGGGGTCTCGATCACGCTCATGTCCCTGAGTCCCACCAGCGACATGTGCAGGGTGCGCGGGATGGGCGTGGCCGACATGGTGAGCACGTCCACCTGCTGCCGCAGTTGCTTGAGCCGTTCCTTGTGGCGGACGCCGAAGCGCTGCTCCTCGTCCACCACCAGCAGGCCCAGGTCGGCGAATTTCACGTCCTGGGAGAGCAGGCGGTGGGTGCCGATGAGCACGTCCACCTTGCCCGCCTCCACCTTCTGCAGGATCTCCTTCTGCTGCTTGGCGGTGCGGAAGCGCGAGATCATCTCGATCTCGGCGGGGAAGGCGGCAAAGCGCTGGCGGAAGACCTCGTAGTGCTGGAAGGCAAGGACGGTGGTGGGGGCGAGCACGGCCACTTGCTTGTTATCGCCCACCGCCTTGAAGGCGGCGCGCATGGCGACCTCGGTCTTGCCGTAGCCCACGTCGCCGCAGAGCAGGCGGTCCATGGGGCGCTGCGCCTGCATGTCGCGCTTGACGTCGGTGATGGCCTGGGCCTGGTCCTCGGTCTCGCTGAACTCGAAGGCGTCTTCGAACTCGTGCTGCCACTGGCTGTCGGCGGGGAAAGCGTGGCCCTCGACGGCCTGGCGCTGGGCATAGAGCTTCAACAGCTCGTCGGCCATTTCCTGCACCGCCTTCTTCACCCGCGCCTTGGTCTTGGCCCAGGTGCCGGTGCCCAGATGCGCCAGCGGCGGATGCACGCCCTCGGCGGAGCGGTACTTCTGCACCAGGTCCAGCCGGGTGAGCGGAACGTAGAGCTTGGCGGCCTCGGCGTACTCCAGCACCATGAACTCGGCGCGCAAGTCGCCCTGCGCGATCTCCTTCAGCCCCTGGTACTGCCCGATGCCGTGCTCCACGTGCACCACGAAGTCGCCCACCTGCAGGTCGCGGAAGTCGGAGAGGAAGGCCGAGACCTTGGATCTGGCGCGCGCCGGTTGCTTGGCCACCACCTCGGATTCGTCGAACAGGTCGCGGGCGCCGAAGAGGACCAGGTTGGCGTCGGGCAGGGCCACGCCTTCGGGCACGTAGGCCTTCACGATGGTGGTGGCGGTCAGGTCGGGAGCGAAGTAGGCGCTCTCCTCCAGATAGGTCTCGCTGCCGGCGGCGCCCGACTGCGCGCGGCTGCCCAGCCGGTAAGGCAGGTTGTATTCGGTGAAGACCTCGGCCAGGCGCTCGACCTCGCCGGTGGAGGCGGCGGCAAAAAGCACCCGCCGGCCCTCGCCGGCCAGCTTCTGCACCTCCTCCACCATCGCCGGCACGGAGCCGTGGAAGCGCGGCGTGGGCTGCGAGACGAAGGCGATCTGCGGCTCGGCGTCTGCGCCCTCGATGCCCAGGTGCTCGAGTGCGCCGCCGGGGCGCGCAGCGACCATGGACTTCAGCTCCACGGGCGGATAGTAGAGGTCCTCCGGCCGCGCCAGGTTGCCCACGCCGCTGCGCTCGTGAGCGGCGGCGATGCGCTCCCAGAGCTGGTCGAGATCGTCCCAGACGGCGGCGGGCTCGTCGAGGAAGACCGCGGCCTGTGGCAGGAAGTCGAAGAGGCTGCTCTCGGCGCCGGCCAGCGGCGCGTAGAACTCCCAGCCGGGAAAGACGCCGGCGCCGGTGGTGAGGGCGGCGGCGCGCCGCGCCGCTTCCTCGCCCGCCACCCGCCCGCCGCTTAGGCGCGCGTGGATGGCGGCCAGCATCTCCTCGCGCACCGGCGTCTCGGTCATGGGCAGCAGCAGCGCCTCTTCCACCGGGCTGGAGGAACGCTGCGAGGCAGGATCGAACTTGCGCAGCGTGTCGATCTCGTCGCCGAAGAACTCGACGCGCACCGGGCGGTCGGCCTCGGGGGAGTAGACGTCGAGGATGCCGCCGCGCAGCGCGTACTGCCCTGGCATCTCCACCACGTCGGCGGCCTCGTAGCCCACGGTGTTGAGGTGCTCGAGCAGTTGCGCGGGATCGATGGCCTCGCCGCGGCGCAGCGCGCGCGCCAGGTCGGAGTAGAACTCCGGGCGGCGCAGGCGCAGCGCTGCCGCCCCCGCGGGCGCCACCACGATGGCGGCCTCGCCGGTGGCCATCTTCCACAGCGCGGTGGCGCGCTGCTCCTGGATCTCGGGGTGCGGCGAGAGGTTCTCGAAGGGCAGCACGTCGCGGGTGGGCAGGAAGACCACCGCCTCCGGCCGGACCGCGCCGGTCAGTTCGCCGAAGGCCTGGAGCACGGGCAAGGCCTCCTCCCCCGCCTTGTTGCCCGCCACCAGCACGATCAGGGGGCGCTCGGCGGCGCGGTAGAGCAGGTTGAGGCAGAGATTCTTGGCGGTGGGGGTGAGCCCGGAGACACGTATCCGCCCCGCGCCGGTCTTCAGGTGGGTGACCGCGCGCGCCAGCGGGGCCAGGTTTTCCGCGTCCGCAAACAGTTCGCGGACGAAGGGCAGGACCATTGCGCATTGATTGTATCAGCCGGAGCGTGCCAAAAGTCACAGCCGGGGCCGTGCGGCGGGCGTAGGCTGAAACCATGGCAACGAACTACGCATTCCTCCCGGAATTGCTGAGCGAGGTGGAGATCCCCTCGAAGGGCATCCTCAGCCGCACCCTGCACAACGACGAGCGCGTGCGCATCGTGCTCTTCGGCTTTGCCGCGGGAGAGGAACTCTCCGCGCACACCGCGCCCGTGCCCGCGGTGCTCTACTTCCTGAAGGGCGAGGCGCGGTTGAAGCTGGGCGAGGACATGCTGGAGGCCAAGGCGGGCTCGCTCGCCCACATGGCCCCCAACCTGCCCCACGGCATCTTCGCCAAGACCCCGCTGGTCATGCTGCTGGTGATGGCGAAGTCGTAGCCCCGGCATCCTGCCGGTCTGCCCCGAGGGCGTCTCGCCCTCAGGGACGCGGGCGGGACGCCCGCGCGACAGCCGCCGAGACGGCGGCGCTACGGCAATCCGCGGCTGGTATATTTAGGGACTCCCATGCCCCGCAAGCTCGAACAGTCCCGCAAGCTGCAGCAGCGCGCCGAGCAGGTGATCCCCGGCGGGGTGGACTCGCCGGTGCGCGCCTTCCGCGCCGTGGGTGGCGATCCGCCCTTCATCGTGCGCGGCCAGGGCGCGCGCATGTTCGACGCCGACGGCAACTCCTACCTCGACTACGTCGGCTCCTGGGGGCCGCTCATCCTGGGCCACGCCTTTCCCGCGGTGGTGGCCGCTATCGCTGAGGCCAACCAGCAGGGCGCGAGCTTCGGCGCCTCCTCGCCGCGCGAGGTCGAGCTGGCCGAGGCCGTGCTGCAAGCCTTCCCCGCCATGGAGAAGGTGCGCTTCGTGAGTTCAGGGACGGAAGCCACCATGAGCGCGATCCGGCTGGCGCGCGCCGCCACCGGCCGCAAGTACATCGTGAAGTTCGAGGGCTGCTACCACGGCCACGCCGACGCGCTGCTGGTGAAGGCGGGTTCGGGGGTGGCCACCTTCGGCATCCCGGGCTCGGCCGGCGTCCCGGAGGAGTTCGTGCACTTCACGCTGGCCCTGCCCTACAACGACGCCAACGCCGTCGACGCCGCCTTCAAGCAGCACAAGGGCGAGATCGCCTGCGTGATCGTGGAGCCGGTGGTGGGCAACATGGGCTGCGTGCCCCCGGCCGAGGGCTTCCTGGACGCGTTGCGCTACCTGACCTCGCGCGACGGCGCCCTGCTCATCTTCGACGAGGTGATGACCGGCTTCCGCATGGCCTTCGGCGGCGCGCAGGAGCTTTACGGCACGCGTCCCGACCTGACCACGCTGGGCAAGATCATCGGCGGGGGGCTGCCGGTGGGCGCCTACGGCGGGCCCGCGGAGATCATGGACCAGGTCGCGCCCCTCGGGCCGGTCTACCAAGCGGGCACGCTCTCGGGGAATCCCTTGGCCATGGCCGCGGGACTGGCCACGGTGCGCCATCTCGGCGAGCATCGCGAGATCTATGGGCGGCTGGAGCGGCTGACCGCCACGCTGGTGGCCATGCTGCTCGACGCGGCCAAGGACGCGGGCGTGGCCGTCACCGCCAACCGCGTGGGCTCCATGTTCACCTGCTTCTTCACGTCGGAGCCGGTGAAGGACTGGGCCAGCGCCGCCAAGTGCGATACTGGGCGCTTCGGCAAGTTCCACCGCGCCCTGCTGGATGCGGGCGTGTGGCTGCCGCCCTCGCAGTTCGAGGCCGCCTTCGTCAGCGCCGCCCACACCGGCGACGACGTGCGCGCCACCGTGGACGCCGCGCACAAGGCGTTCGCTTCCCTCAGGAGCTGACCTGGGTCTCAATCACCAGATCACCCGATCACCCGATCACCCGATGGTTTTCATCATCTCGGGCACGGTCACGAACTCGTAGCCCTCGTTCTTATAGCGGCGGAGCAGGCGGTCGGTGGCCTCGACGGTATGGGCGCGGTCGGCGCCCATCTCGAGGTGCCCGCCGTCGTGCAGCAGGATGACGTCGCCGCCGCGGATCTGCCGCCGGGCGTGCTGCTCCACGCGCTCGGCCGTGGTCGCCTTCCAGTCGTAGCAGGTCACCGTCCACATCACCGGCGTCAGGCCCAGGGCGCGCGCGGCGCGCAGCACCCCGGGACGGCGCGCGCCGAAGGGCGGACGGAAGATGGGCGCGGGCTCGCCCACCACCTCCCGCAGCGCCGTCTGGCAGTCCTCCAATTCCTTGCGCACCAGGCCGGGCGAGGTGAAGAACAGGTTGGGATGAGTGAATGTGTGGTTGCCGACAGCGTGGCCGGCGCGCGCCACCGCCTGCGCGATCTCGGGGCGCTGGCGCACGTAGCGCCCGATCAGGAAGAAGGTCGCCTTGGCCTGGTGGCGCTCCAGCACTTCCAGCAGGCGCAGGGTGTGAGGATGGTTGGGGCCGTCGTCGTAGGTGAGGGCGAGGCGGCGCGTCCCCGGCGTCAGGCCGGTGAAGGTCGCGCCGAAAAGCTGCGAGCGCGGCGCCATGGCGGCATAGGCGCTCACGCTGGCGAGTCCCGCGAGCGCACCCGCACCGGCGGCGATGGCGGTAGCGATCATCGTTAGTGATTGTAAACAAGCGGTCCGCCCTCAGCCATCAGCCTTCAGGTTTTCCTGACGGCTGACGGCTGAACGCTGACGGCTACTAGTAACTCCTCTCGCAATTGCGCGGCGCGCCAAAGCGGGCTATGCTCCCGTCAGCCTCTGGGACATCCCGAGACATGGCCAACCTCTTCGAGCCGCCCAAGTACATTGCCATAGAAGGGCCCATCCGAGTCGGCAAGAGCACCCTGGCCAACATCATCGCCGAGCGCCTGCACGCCCAACTGATCACCGAGCCGGAGAACAATCCCTTCCTGCGCGCCTTCTACGACGGCGAAGCCGGGGCGGCCTTCCAGGCGCAACTGGCCTTCCTCATCGAGCGCTACCAGCAGTTGAAGACGCTGGACGTGGGCCCGGCCTCGCGCAAGACCATCGTCGCCGACTACATCTTCGAGAAGGACAAGCTCTTCGCCTGCATCAACCTCAACGACGCCGAATTGGGCGTCTACAACCGCTTCTACAACGAATTCCGCGAGCAGTTGCCCACGCCCGAGCTGGTCATCTACCTGCAAGCCAAGCCCGAGGTGCTCAAGAAGCGGATGAAGAAGAAGAACTCGCCCGGAGAGCAGGCCATCAGCGACGACTACATCGAGGAAGTGGCGCGCGCCTATGAGCACTTCTTCTTCCACTACTCGGCCTCGGACCTGCTGGTGGTCAACACCTCGGACATCGACTTCGTGGACCGCCACGAGGACCTGCAGGAATTGCTGCGCCGCCTGACCGCCCCCATCAAGGGCACGCAGTACTTCCTGCCGCTGGGAGCGGAGTCGGCCAGCGCCTAGCGCCTGGTTCCCGGTTCCCGGTTGCCAGTTCCCAGCCCCCCTTCCCCTGGGCGGAAGATTGGGTCTACAATGCGCTTGCCCACATCTATAGAGTGGGCGACAGGCGGTATCCCGCGGAGCGGGAACTGCACTGGAGGTAAGTATGAGCATCACGTCTCCGGGGCTCCCAGGCGAGTCCCACCTTCCCAAGATCACCACGTCCACCCTTCTGGAGAAGAAGCAGCGGCACGAGCCCATCGTCTCGCTCACCGCCTACGACTACGCCTCCGGCCGGCTGCTGGACGAGGCCGGCATCGACGTGATCCTGGTGGGCGACTCGCTGGCCCAGGTCATGCTGGGCTATGAGAGCACGCTGCCGGTGACGGTGGAGGAGATGCTGCACCACGTGCGCGCGGTGCGGCGCGGGGTGCGGCGCGCCCTGCTGGTCGCCGACATGCCCTACGCCTCCTACCACGTCACCAAGAACGAGGCCCTGCGCAACGCCACCCGCTTCGTGAAGGAGGGTGGCGCCGAGGCGGTCAAGATCGAAGGTGGGGAGAAGCGCGTGGAACTGGTGCGGCGGCTGCTGGAGGCCGAGATCCCGGTCTTCGGGCACATCGGGCTGACCCCGCAGTCGGTGCACGTGATGGGCGGCTACAAGGTGCAGGGCAAGACCCTGGCCGCGGTGGAGCAGCTCCTGCGCGACGCGGTGGCGCTGGACCAGGCGGGCGTCTCGGGGCTGTATCTCGAGGGTATCCCGCGCGAGGTGGCGGGGATGATCACAGCCGAGATCGGCGCGCCCACCATCGGCATCGGGGCAGGGCCGGAGTGCGACGGCCAGGTGCTGGTGCTGCACGACCTGATCGGGCTGACCTTCGCGCCCCCGGCCAAGTTCGTGCGCCGCTACGCCGACGCGGCCGCGCTGCTCTCGGGCGCCGCGCGCAGCTTCAAAGAGGACGTGGTCTCGGGCGCCTACCCCTCGGACGAAGAGTCGTATCACCTGCCGCGGGAGACGCAGGCGGCGCTGGAGACGCTGCTGGCGCGCCCGCGGGTGGCCCGGCGCTGAGCGTCAATCGATCGCGATCAGGGGGTCGCAGAGGCGCTTGATGGCGTCGCGCTGAACGGGGCTGAGGGTGAGGAACTCGAGGCCGTAGTTGAGGCCGTTGCGGCGGCGGACGGCGGCGCGCAGGTGCAGCGGCTGGCGGGTCAGAGGCAGGGTGAACTCCATCTCCACCACCTCGCCGGCGTCCAGCTCGCCGCCCAGAGTGACGCCCATGCCTCCTTCGCTGATGTCGGTGCTGCGGCCGCGCAGTTCGGCGACGCCCTGCTCGCGGCGGGCCTTCACCAGCACGCGCACGTCGACGCGATAGCGAGGAAAGTGGCGCGCGTCCGGCTTGCCCGGCTGCACCGACCGGCCGCTGGTGGTGTCGTTCATCTGCGTGGCGAAGTCTCCTTAGGGTCCGAGCACCAGGTTCCAGGACGGGCCGCCAGTTCGGGAGCTGGGGAGCCGCGAAGGGCGACCAGAAACTGAACCTGCCCGGCAAAGTTGTTGAGACAGTACGCCTTAGGGGAAGGGTGGTCAAGTAACCATGGCGCGGTTACGAGTTACTGAAGTTTGGCGAAGCGGGGCCGCGGCTCGCCCCGCGGAGGGATGAGAGAATGGCCGCGGGCATGAGGATCTGCCGCACTATCGCCGCGATGCGCGCCGCCTGCCGCGAACTGCGGCGTGCGGGCCGCCGCCTCGGCTTCGTCCCCACCATGGGGGCGCTGCACGCCGGGCACCTCTCGCTGGTGCGCGCGGCGCGGGCGCAGTGCGGCGTGGTCGCGGTCTCCCTCTTCGTCAACCCGCTGCAGTTCGGTCCCAAGGAGGACTACGGCCGCTATCCCCGCAGCTTCGAGCAGGACTGCGCCCTGCTGGAGGCGGAGGGCGTGGAGCTGCTCTTCGCGCCCAGCGTCGAGGAGATGTATCCCGCGGGGGCGGTGACCTACGTGACGGTGGAGGGGATGAGCGAGCGGCTGTGCGGGCGCTCGCGGCCCGGGCACTTCCGCGGCGTGACCACGGTGGTGAGCAAGCTCTTCCACATCGTGGAGCCGGACGCCGCCTTTTTCGGGCAGAAGGACGCGGCCCAGTCCAGCATCCTGCGGCGCATGGTGCGCGACCTGGACCTGCCCATCGCGATGGTGATCTGCCCCATCGTGCGCGAGGCGGACGGGCTAGCCATGAGTTCGCGCAACCTCTACCTGACGGCGGAGCAGCGGCGCGCCGCTACCGTGCTCTTCCGCGCGCTGGAGCGGGTGCGGGAGCTGGCCGAGGCGGGCGAGCGCGGCTCCCTGGCCCTGGCGGCGGCCGCACTGAAGGTGCTGGCCTCGGAGCCCGAGGTGCGCGTGGACTACGTGGAGGTCGTGGACAACGACACCCTGGAGCCGGTGGCCGAGGTCTCGCGCGGCGCGCTGGTGGCGGTGGCGGCGTACCTAGGCGAGACGAGGCTGATCGACAACATTCTGCTGCCGGCGAGCGAGAGAAATTGACGAGTGACGAATGAGTCAATGACGAATGAACGAGGGGCCTGCCTTTCATTCGTCAATCGTCAATGATGCAATCGTCAATCCCGTTACGCTGAGACGAAGGGATTGCCCGCGATAAGGTAGCGCAAGGGCCGCTCAGCAGCCTTGCGGATGCCGATGCGCGGTGTGACGGCGATGCGGCGGGGGCGGAAGCCGTCGTCGGCGATGGTGAGGTCGGAGCGGGTGAAGTCCTTGCCGTTGTCGCGGGCGCGGGTGATGCCCAGCGCTTGGCAGAGGCGCCCCGGGCCGCTGGTCAGGCGCTCGAGCGCCCGCTTCCCGTCCAACCCGACCTTGCGGGCGCGCGCCATCTCCTCGATCCCGGCCACCGGCTCCAGCGCGCGCAGCAGCACGCATCCCGCATTCCCCGGCGGCATGCACGAGACGTTCAGGCAAAAGTGGTTGCCGTAAATGAAATAGACGTAGGCGTGGCCCGGCGGCCCGAAGAGAACGCGGTTGCGCGGCGTGGGGCCGCGGAAAGAGTGGGCGGCCGGATCTTTTTCGGCCAGGTAGACCTCGACCTCGACGATGCGTCCGGCGCGCAGGCGGCGCCCGCTCCGCCGCACGAGCACCTTGCCTAGAAGCGCGCGCGCCACGCGGCGGGGATCGCGGTCGTAGAAGGAGCGCGGCAGCGGCCGGCGGGCGGCTTGGCGGACGGTTTTCTGCATCTCAAGCAGCGGGGGCGGCGGCTCGCCAGCTTCAGGCCAGCGCGGCCAGCACTTCCTCGGCGTGGCCGTCGGGTTTCACCTTGGGGAAGATGCGCGCGATCTTGCCCTCGGGCGAGATCAGGAAGGTGGTGCGTTCGATGCCCATCACCTTCTTGCCGTACATATTCTTCTCCTTGATGACGCCGAAGGCGTGGCAGAGCTTCTTGTCAGAATCG
>DASPRL010000297.1 GCA_035624475.1 Terriglobales bacterium | reverse complement strand
TGGCTTGAGGCCTGATGCTGCGCTTGGTCCTCACAGGCGGCGCCCCCGATGAGCCCGACACCGGCGACTGGAACGCCATCTGCGAGGCCCCCGGCCCGCAGCGCTTCCTGGAGACCCTCTTCCAGGAGCTAGCCGGTTTCGGTCTGCCCGCTCCCGTCATCACCGAAGACGGCCTGGATGACATCCGGCGCGTCCGCACCGGCTGGCGCGGCAGCGCCGCCCTGGGGGCCAAGATCAGCCAGGTGGAATGCACCGAGACCACCGACCTGCCCACCCTCTGCTCCTGGGAGACGCACGGCGTGCCCGGCATGGAGCTGCGTTGGGAGTACGCCCTGGAGTATGCCGGGCAGCTCGGGCACACCGCCTTCCGCCATCGCAGGCTGGAGTGCAGCTTCGAGAGTGAAGCCGACCGGGAGCGCTTCGCCGGGATCTGGCGGCGCGTCTTCGGCCGGGAGCCGGTCTTCGAGCCCCACCCCGACCGCCGCTGACGGCTCAGGGCTTTGTCGGCGGCGTGGCTGGCGGCGTCGTGGGCGGCGCTGCCGGTTGGGGTAGGTCCACGCGCAGTTCCAGCGCGGCGATCTCGCCGGCGTCGCCGCCGGAGGAAGGCCGGTAGCGCACGATGGCGCGCAGACCCTGCACGTGCCGGCAGGGACTGAAGTGGTCGGCGCCGTACCAGAGCGTGTCGGAGAAGCCGGTTTGCCAGGGACCCTTGGCGCGGAAGCTGCGCGACTGGCCCTGCTCCTCCAGCACCACGGTCATCCCCTGATCGGGCGGGCCGCAGGCCACCGACTTCACCCGGCCCTCCGCGCTCTGCGTTCCCGGCGGCAGGGCGGTGACGGGCGCGGCGCCCGCCGGGCGCTGCTCCGCCGGCACCCGCTGCCACAACTCCACCGCCTCATTGTGATCGGGGCCGAACCAGCGCTCGGCCACATCCTTGGCAAAGGCGGCGGCTTCGGCGCCGCGGCCCAGCCGCAGCAGGATCTGGCCGCTCATCAGGTGATAGCCCGCCCGCGCGGGCTCCAGTTGCTCGGCCTTGCGCGACTGCGCCAGCGCCTCCTCCAGCTTCCCCTGGCTCACGTACAGGCGGGCGAGCTGGATGTAGGCGGGAGCGAACTGCGGGTTCAGGCTCAGCACCTGCAGCAAGGCCTGTTCCCGGCTCTGCGCCTCCGCGGGCGCGAGCATGGTGCGGTAGTACAAGGAAAGGTAGAGCTTGCCGTCCAGCTCGAAGGCGCGGGCGAACTCGCGGGCCGCCTCCTCGTCCCGGCCCTCGGCGAAGTCGAGGAAGCCCATGTCCTCGTGGGCCAGCCCCAGCCGGGCATCGTCGGCCACGGCCTGCTGGATGGGAGCGCGGGCCGAGGCGAGATCGTGCGTGAACAGGAAATAGCTCCCGAGTTCGGCCTCGGTCTCCGCCACCGTCAGCTCGCGCGTCCCGAAGTCCTTCTCCTCGGTCTGGGGCGGGTTCTTCATCACCCACGCGCTCAGGGCGAACTTGGTCACGTACTGCCGCAGGGCCTTTTCCAGCTCCTGGGAGTCGCCGAAGACCTGGTGGAAGGCCTTCTCCTGCTCCTCGCCCTGCTGCACCAGCCGGAAGAACTGGTTGAAGCGGCGGCCGCCCTCCATGCCCGGACCGAAGATGAGGAAGTGGGTCAAGGCCCAGGACTCGGCATAGAACATCTCGGCCTTGTCTTCCTCGTGGTAGTAGGGCGAGGCCGGGGTGACCGCCAGCAGGGTGTCCAGCGGGATCAGGGGCCGCGACTGCACCACCCGCAGACGCCAACTGGGCGCCCCGATCAGCATCCGCGTCTGCTCGAAGCGCGTGTTGCCGTAGAGCTCGGCGAAGCCCTCGTCCATCCAGGTGGGCAGCCAGCGGAAGCTCAGGTGCAGCAGGCTGTGCACGTATTCGTGGTACACCACCTCGTAGGCGTCGGGGGCGATCTGGTCCAGCCGCACCACCGCGTATTGCTTCTCCCACCCGTGCTCGAAGAAGCCCGCGGGCTTGACGCCTTTCTGCTTCCACAGCTCCGGGGCCAGCTCCCTCATGCCGGACTCGTCGCGCGGCGCCAGCACCAGCAGGGGAGAGCCGGAATCCAGCCGCATGTTGGGAAAGGCGTTGGCGAAGACGGCGCGCATCTGCTCGAACTCGCGGGCCACCCGCCGCGCGTCCCCGGCGTTGCCGTCGGTCAGCACGCGAAAGTGCGGGCTGCGCACCTCCGTCCACGGCTTCTGCCCGGCCCGCGCCGGGAGGCTGCACAACATCCCCAGCAGCAGCCCCAGCGCCAGCCGGCGCGCGCTTCGTGGTCCGATTGTGAGCAAGACCCTCCCCCGAAGCCTCTCTTGTACCACAGGGAAGCCCCGCGGGCGGAAGCCGGCCTTGACATCCGTCCAGAATGGGATAGAGTGGCCCTCCATTCGAGCCCCCTCCTTGGGGGCTCTGCCCAGGGTCGGCCCGGCCCATCCGCGGTTCCGGAAAGCGCAGCGTGCTCGCAGCCCACATCCTCGATGCTTTTCTCAGTCGCCTCCCGGGGTGGCTGTCGTCGGCGCTGGGCGCCTTCGGTGGGAGCGCCTGGAACGCGCTCAAGGACGTGTTCAAGGACAAGGACCCGCGCCAGGAGGTCAAGCGGGAGCTCAAGAACTTCGTCAAGGGCCTCTACGAGGACTGGGTGCCGGCCGCCGGCGAACTCGACCGCATCGCCGACGACATCAAGCAGCTGGCCGACGACGTGAAGAGCTTCGGCGAGGATGTGGTCGGCCCCATCACCGACACCGTGGCCGGCGCCCTCGGCTCCGGCCAGATCCCCGCCCAGAGCGACGGCGGCCTGGGCGCGACCCACGACATCTTCACGCCCAAGGACGACTCGATCCCGGAGATGCCCGTGGGCACCCTGCCCGGCATGGGCTCCGACGGCGCCGGCATGCCCCGCGACGGCGGCGGCTCCAGCGCCGGCTCCGGCTACGGCGGCTCCAGCGCCGGTGGCGGCACCACGCCCCTGGGCGGCAGCGGCAGCGCCCCCTCCGGAGCCCCCGCCGGCGGCGCCTCCACCACCCCGCCCACCGCCGCCGATCTCGGCGTCGACCCCAACGCCTACGTCGAGTACCAACCCAACCAGGGCCAGGTGCAGATCACCTATCCCGACGGCACCACGGAGACGCGTCCATGGCCGCCCCGATGAGCCCGCGCTCCGCCCGCCCGGGGCCTGCGGCCGCGCGCCCGCCCGCCGCCCCTGCTCCCGCGTGGCGCAGCTACCTGGGCGACATCCTGTGGGCGGCGCGCGTCATCGCCGGCGCCGTGATCCTGATAGCCGGACGCAGTTGGCCCACCTACTGGCACCAGCTCTCGTTCCTGGTCATCCTCGCCGTCCTCACCTATCCCGTGCGCTCGGTGCGTTGGGGGACGATCTACAACTTCTTCCTCGCCGGCTCTCTGTTCGCCTTGGTGATCGTGGGCGTGCA
>DASPRL010000296.1 GCA_035624475.1 Terriglobales bacterium | reverse complement strand
GCCGTCCTACACCCGCTCGTATCCGCTGGTCGCCAAGCGCGGCCACGGCGCCGTCATCGAAGACGTCGACGGCAACGAGTTCCTCGACTTCACCGCCGGCATCGCCGTGGTCGCCACCGGCCACTGCCATCCCGAGGTCGTCAGCGCCATCCAGAAGCAGGCCGCCGAACTCATCCACATGTCCGGCACCGACTTCTACTACGAGAACATGATCACCCTGGCCGAGCGCCTCTCCAAGATCGCGCCCATGCCCGGCCCTCACAAGATCTACTACGGCAACTCCGGCACCGAGGCCATCGAGGCCGCCATCAAGCTGGCCCGCTACCATACCCGCCGCCAGCACATCATCGCCTTCTTCGGCGCCTTCCACGGACGCACCATGGGCTCGCTGGCGCTCACCTCCTCCAAGCCGCAGCAGCGCCGCCGCTTCGCGCCCCTGATGCCGGGCGTCACCCATGTCCCCTATCCCGACGTCTACCGCCGCCCCGCCGGCGCTAGCCCCGCCCAGCATGGCATCGACTGCGCCCGCTTCATCGAAGAAAAGCTCTTCAAGACCACGCTGCCGCCCGAGGAAGTGGCCGCCATCTTCGTCGAGCCCATCCAGGGCGAGGGCGGATACCTCATCGCCCCGCCCGAGTTCCTCCAGGAATTGCGCCGCATCTGCGACCAGAACGGCATCCTGCTGGTCATGGACGAGGTGCAATCCGGCGCCGGCCGCACCGGCAAGTGGTGGGCGTGCCAGCACGCCTCCGTCGAGCCCGACATCGTCTGCATCGCCAAGGGCATCGCTTCCGGCATGCCCCTGGGCGTGACTCTGAGCCGCGCCTCCATCATGGACTGGCTGCCCGGCTCCCACGCTTCCACCTTCGGCGGCAACCCCGTCTGCATCGCCGCCGCCCTCGCCACCCTCGACGTGCTGGAGCGCGAGGGCCTGAAGAACGCCCAGAAGATCGGCCGTCACATCCTGGAGCGACTGGCCGGCTGGCCGAAGAAGCATCCCATGGTGGGCGACGTCCGCGGGCTGGGGCTGATGATCGGCGTCGAGATCGTCAAGGACCGCGACTCCCGCGCCCCCGCCCACGATGCGCGCGACAAGATCGCCGACCTCTGCTTCGAGCGTGGCGCCCTCTTCCTGGGCTGCGGCGAGAACACCATCCGGGTCGCGCCCCCGCTGGTGGTCACCCGCGAGCAAGCCGACGCCGCCCTCGACATCCTGGAAGAGTGCATCTCCATCGTCGAAGGCAAGCCGGTGAAGAAGGCAAAGAGTTAGCGTAGCTAGCTCTTTGCCGGGGAGTCAGGGGTCAGGGGCCCCGGCTCCTTCCTTTGTGCCCTTCGTGTCTGCCTTCGTGTCCCTTGTGGTTGGCTTTGATTCGCACTCTGAGTACTGAGTACCGAGTACTGCGCCCCAATGTCTACTTCTCCGAGCCCGCCCTCGCCCCGCGCGCTGGTCGCGTTGGCGATCTCCCTCGTCCTCTGGGCCTCCGCCTTCGCCGGCATCCGCGCCGGCCTGCGCGGCTACTCTCCCGCCGAGGTCGCGCTGCTGCGCTACGCCACCGGCTCGCTGGTGCTGGCCGCCTACGCCGCGCTGGTTCGCATGCGCCTGCCCGCCCCCCGCGACCTCCCCGGACTCGCCCTCACCGGCGCCCTCGGCTTCACCGCCTACAACCTCCTGCTCAACTATGGCGAAGTCACCGTCGCCGCCGGCGCCGCCAGCCTGCTGGTCGCCTCCATGCCGATCTGGTCCTCCCTCCTCGCCCGCTTTTTCCTGGCGGACCGCCTGCGCCCCCTGGGCTGGCTGGGCATCCTGGTCAGCTTCGCCGGGGTCGCGCTCATCGCCGCCGGCGAGGCCGGAGGACTGCGCCTCAACCTGCACGCCCTCCTTATTCTGGCCGCCGCCATCGCCTCTTCCATCTACACCATCGTGCAGAAGCGCTACCTGGTGCGCTACGGCGCCCTCCAGTTCACCGCCTACACCATGTGGTTCGGGACCCTCTTCCTGCTCCCCTTCGCGTGGAGCCTGCCGCACACTCTGCCGCGCGCGCCCCTGGCCGCCACCCTGGCCTGCCTCTACATGGGGATCTTTCCCGCCGCCATCGCCTACGTCTTGTACGGCTACTACCTGGCGCGCGCCGCCGCCACCCGCGCCGTCAGCGTGCTCTACGTCATCCCCGTACTCGCCATCGGGATCGCCTGGCTGTGGCTGGGCGAGGTGCCGCGGGCGCTCTCCCTGCTGGGCGGCGCCATTTCCCTCGCCGGCGTGGCCGTGGTCCAGCTCTGGGGACATGGAAGAGCAGTGGTCAGTGGCTAGGGGTCAGTGGTCAGCGGCTCGTGTGGCACAGCCGACTCGGCTATGCTGAAGAGGAGTCGGAGGTCACCGGAGACCGCTTCGTGTACCGTCGTGCCCTTCGTGGTTAGCTTTTCAAATCTCACCACCAAGGACACGCAGGGCCACCAAGGACACCCTCCCTGCCGCGTTCTCTGACCACTGATCACTGGCCACCGGCCACTGCTCGTCCGCGCAGGCGTACAGATCCACCCGCATCTCCCGCCGCTGCTTCGGCTCCGTCAGCCGCCACCACGCCTCTCTATACTTCTCGAACTTGCTGCGGCTGTTGGGGACATGCGGAAAGAACCACGATCCGCGCATCTTGTTCATGACCCGCGCCGGCACCACGTACCAGGCGTTCTCCGGGACGATGTACACCACGAAGACGTCCACCTCCGACGCCTTGTAGGCGCGGTTGTGCCGCGTGGCCTTGATGCGGTACTTGTTGGGGCACTTCGACCACGCCGACTTCACCTGCACCCGCGCCGCGTGCACTCCGGGGACATAGACCAGGAAGTCGAAGGGACGGCTGTTGCCCGGGGGCTTGCAGGCCACCAGCCCCAGGCTGGCCGCCTTGGCCATGAAAGCCAGTTCGGCCCACTCCCCCCGCGCCACCCGGTCGAACTTGGCTGTCGCCTTTGGCGCCGCGGGGAACTTGGGCGTGGAAGCCTTGGAAGAGGAGGGAGGGGAAGCGTTGCGGGGGACTCTCGGGGAAGCCATGCTCGTGCTCAACTTCGGCTTCTAGAGTATCGCACATAATGCTGTGTGTCAACTGCTGTCTAAATAGTATATCTCACAGGAAGGCGTCATCCTGAGCGGCCTTCAGGCCGCGAAGGATCTCGCGTGCAGTGCCCACGCCCTTGAAGGCGTCATCCTGAGCGGCCTTCAGGCCGCGAAGGATCTCGCGCGCAGTGTCCACGCCCTTGAAGGTGTCATCCTGAGGCCCTTTAGGGCCGAAGGACCTCGCGCGCAGTGCTAGAAATGTCGGCTAACAGGCGGGTTTGTACTGCTCTCCCCACCTCGCCGCCAAGTCCTCCCAGCGCGGGTTCATCGCCTCGATTAACCGGATCTTCTTGATGCGTAGCCAGCCTTTGATCTCCTTCTCTCGGGCGATGGCATCGCCGGCGCGATAGAACATCTCGCAGTACACCAGCCGGGTCAGGTTGTAGCGGCTGGTGAAGCCGGGGAGGAGCTTGTTCTTGTGCTGGAAGACACGGTGTGGGAGGTCGCTGGTAATGCCGGTATAGAGCACGTGCGACCGCGGCCGGTTGGTCAGGATGTACACCCAGAAGTGCTTGGGCCTGCGC
>DASPRL010000295.1 GCA_035624475.1 Terriglobales bacterium | reverse complement strand
AAACGGCGTGGCGGCGGCAGACGACCAGATCGACTCCAGGTCGCCGTCCAGCAGGTTCAAAGTGCCTTAGCCGGAGCTGTATTCGTCGGACCACTCCACCACGACCCCGCCGTTGGAGAAGGCGAGCACGTTCTTGTCCGGCGGCGCGTTCTGCGCCTGGGCGCAGGTCGCATACAACCAAGCGGCCGCCAGCAGGACCACTCGCGACTTCATCCCCATCCTGCCCCCGGGAAAGCGCTACTTCCGCGTGTAGCGGTCGCGCTGGAAGTTGTAGTAGACCATGCCGTAGCGGTTGTACCAGTCGTAGTCGCCGAAGTTCTGGCGCTCGCAGTCGCCGATGGCGATGAGCGCCTCGTTGCTCATGGCCAGCAGCTTGGTCAGGTCGCCGTCGTAGACGTCGTAGAAGTGCTGCCGCGCCTGGTTCATGGGCTCGTTGGGATTGGATTTCTGCACCGTCCAGGCCAGCTTGGCGTAAGGGCTGAGGCCGGCGGCCGCGTCCGCCAATTCCAGGATGCGCCCCGTCTTCAGCTCCGTCTGCTTGTAGATGACGTACATGTCCTCCAGGAGCTGGCGCGATTTGTCCAGCTTCTTCTGGGCGTCGGCGAAGCAGGCGCCGCACTGCGGGTTGTGATAGCAGCGCGAGGGCAGCAGCGGCTGTCCCGGGGGATTGTAGTTGGGCTGCACCGCGGCCTCGCGCGGATCGATGAGCCCGAACTCCTCCATGAAGTCCAGCAGCAGCTTGACCCCGGTGACGGCGGAGCCCGCCGTCTTGGAGGGATCGAAGCTCCCTTCCCCGCCGAAGCCGCCGAACTTGAGGGCCTCGGGCTCGCCCTTGATTCCGGCCTTCTCCAACTGCTCCAGCTTCTCGCGCAGCTTCTGCAGGGCCTCGTTGGTCTGCTTCCAGGTGTCGGCCGGCGGGACGTTGCGCGGGATCATGGCGGGCGTAGTTTGTGCTTGCTGCGCCGGGGTGGAGCGCGCCCCCAGGCCCAGCACCAGCAACACGATGGCGGCTCCCTTCCGCTGCCCGCGGAAGAGCAGCACGATGATCACGATGAGCGCCAGCAGGATGCCTCCCAGCAAAATCATGACGGGAAGGCTCCAGGGGCTGGCGGGGGGCGCGGCCTGCGTGGCCGCGGAGACAGGCGCGCTGGGCGCGGCCGGAGCCGCCGTGCGGGTTACCACCGGCGGCGCGGCCGGGTAAGAGGTCACCGCGACGAAGGCGTCGGGGGTCGGAGTCTGGACCGGCGGCGAGATCCAGGTCATCAATTGGTACTGCGCGCCCGCCTCCCCGGTCACCTGGAAGCGCACCGAGTCGGCGGTGCGGAAGCGCACGGTCAGCAGGCCGCTGGAGTCGGTGGGGCTCTGCACCAGCGGCTGCGCCATCCCGTCCTTGAAGCTGGAGAGTTGCAGGGGCTTGCGGGGGTCGGCGGCCGCCAGCGTCACCTGCATGGGTGACAGGATGTCCAGATTGTTGACCACGAAGCGGACGCCGTCAGGGCCGGTGGCGCCGCCTACTACCGAGAGCCTGCCGAAGGGGACGCGCGGGTCGGGCTGCGGGACGATCTCCCACTGGTCGGCGAACGCCAGGGTGGAAAACGACAACAGGACGATCAGGGCACAGCGAGTTGCCAGCTTCATGCTTCCTCCCGCGCGGCCGCGAGCCGGAGCCATCCTGAATTGGGGGTGTCATACGATACTCCAGAATCGGCCGCTGTCAACGCGGCGCGAGCGCCGGCCCAGCGCGCGTGACGAGCTTGGAGCGGGCTACCGGGATCGAACCGGTGACATCCAGCTTGGGAAGCTGGCGTTCTACCGCTGAACTAAGCCCGCCCGGCGGAGCGACACAGCGAGAGTATCACTGGGCGGCGATTCGGTGCAATCGCCGGAGGCTAGGCGTCGTAGAGCAGGACTTCCTCGTCGTCGTGGTCGAGTTCCTCCCACTTGTCCTGGAGGGCGACCTCGACCGCTTCCAGGATGCCCAGCAGGGTCTCGGAGTCGGCGTTCTCCAGGCGGGAGAGGTCCATGTCGCTCGGCTCCGCGGGCGTCATGTCGCTGGCGCACGACGGAGGCGCCGCCAGGATAGGGAGATCCAAATGCCAGCGCGCCCCCTGGGCGCCGCAACACAGCGTTCCGGAGAACACCCAGCGGGCGACCAACTCGCGGGCGTGGTCGGCGGAGCACACCGAGTGCATGCCGGCCTCGCGGGCGCGGCCCGCCTCCCAGCGCAGCACGCTGACCTGGTCGCGCCCGCCTTCGGAGCGCACCAGGAACCACCCGGCTCCCTCCTCCTGGCGCGCGCCACAGATCTCGCAGCGATAGCGGGCTCTCGTCATGGCAGCACCTCCCGGCCTGGCCGGCTCCCCAGCATCACTTCTCCACTCCCAGGCCGCGCGAATCGGCGGCCAGCGCCTGCAACTGCGGCGCGTTGCGGATGAGCAGCGAGGAGCCGCGCAACTGGATGAGCTGCCGCTCCTTGAACTTGCCCAGCAGGCGGGTGACAGTCTCGCGGCTGGTGCCGATCATCTGCGCCATCTCCTCGTGGGTGAGGGTGAGGCGGACGGGCTGCTTGCTGCCGTTGCCGTTGGAGGCGTCCCAATCCAGCAGCAGGCTGGCCAGCCGCTCCGCCGCCGAGTGCGAGAGGCCCAGCGAGCCGATCTCGCGGCAGGCCTGGTTGTACTCCTCGCTCAACTGCTGGGCCACGCGGAAGCAGACGTCGGCGTCCTTCTGCAGGAAGTTGAGGAAGTCCTCGGCGCGCACGAACTTGAGCTGGCAGGGCTCCAGGGTCTCGGCCGTGACCTGGTAGGGCTTGTGCAGCACGGTCGAACTCAGCCCCAGCACCTCGCCGGGCTCGGCGATGCGCACGATCAGGGTCTTGCCGTCGGCGGAGTTGACCGAGAGCTTGACCCGGCCGCGGCACAGCACGAAGATGCCGCGCGCCGCCTGCTCTTCCACGAAGATGACCGCCCCCTTGGGGAAGGTCGAGGTGAACGAGAGCTTCTCGAAGACCCGCAGCGCGGGAGTGGAGAAGCTGCAAAAATAGTCGCCGTTGCGGTTCTCGCAGTTCTGACAGCTCTCTGCGATGGCCATGCCGTACGGTGAACGAGCCGTTGCCATAGTCTTACCCCACCTTTCCTTGGGCCGCGGTCGCGCGGCCTTCGATCTCTTCTACGATGGAGCGCGTCAGCGGTCCTTCGCCCAGAAGTTCCGCCCCTTCCTGGTGCATGCGCTCCAAGAGCTGGCTGCCGGCGGGATTGATGAAGCTGACGTCGGCCAGGTCCACCACCATCTTCTGGCGGCCCTGCACCCGGCGCAGCATCTGCCAGCAGCCTTCCAGTTCCTTGACCCAGGGGCCCGTGATCTTGCCATCGAGCTTGAGCAGCGTCTTGTTGCCTTCGGTCTGGACCGTGATCTTGAGCATGGGATAGCACCTTCGCTCCTCCGTTAGTGCATGTCACAAGCCAACTGTGACCAAGCGCACAACTGGCCGTAAGGTGTTCTGGCAGAGAGGGTTGCGGTGGGTGGCGGGGGGAGGCGCCGGAGCCGGTGACGGAGGCCGGTGCCAGCCCGCTGACACGCTGTCGGCCCGCCGACAGCAGGCGCACGGGGTGTTGATCTTTTCGGCGCGTCGGCCCGCTACAGCAGGCTCCGCATCGCATCCCGAGGTGCGCTTCAAGGAAAGAGCGCTTGAGTACAGCGCAC
>DASPRL010000294.1 GCA_035624475.1 Terriglobales bacterium | reverse complement strand
ATCTCTTTGGCCGCCGCGATCGCCGGTCCGGTCAATGTCTCTCCCCGTAGCACCGGCGTCCCCGCCGGAACTGTGTGGCACAGCCGACCCGGCTGTGCTGTAGCGCCGGCGTCCCGCCGGCTTTCCCGGGCGGCGTCTCGCCGCCCCGCTGACTCCTGACTCCTGACTACTGACTCCGGTAATTCACGAACTGCATGTCGATGCCGAAATCCGTCTGCCGCAGCAGCGCGATGATCTCCTGCAGGGTGTCGCGGTCGCGCCCCGTCACCCGCACCAGGTCGCCCTGGATGGCCGCCTGCACCTTCTTCTTGGAGTTCTTGATCAGCTTGACGATCTCGCGCGCCTTCTCGATGGGGATGCCCTGCTGCATGGTGATGCGCAGCCGCGCTGTCCCCCCGAAGGCCTTCTCCACCGGACTGTAGGTCAGCGCCTTGAGCGGCACCCCGCGCTTCACCAGCTTCTGCTGCAGCACGTCGTTCACCGCCTTGAGCTTGAACTCGTCGATGGAGCTGACCACCACCGCCTCTTTGCCTTCCAGCGCGATCTCCGACTTCGAATCCTTCAGGTCGAAGCGGGTGTGCACTTCCTTGAGCGCCTGCTGGATGGCGTTGGAGACCTCCTGCAGGTCCACCTTGCTGACGATGTCAAAGGAGTTGTCGGGCATAAGAACCGTGAGAACCGACCTTTCAGACCTTTCAGATTACCCTGTACCCCCGCCTTCCGTCATCCACTTTGCTGGGCAGCGGACCCTGGGAGTGCGTGTTCACTCAAGTCGGAATGATTGAAAGGGTCATCCCCGACGGCGGGCGCTGCCCCACCCGAACGTTCTTTGCTGGTGTACACTTCATCCTTCAGGGCCCCGGACCAGGGAGGTGCTCGGTGCCCATTCGTGTCTGCGTCCTATTGCTGCTTGTGGGCTGCGCGTTCAGGAGCGTAGCCCAATCTCCGCCCCAGGCCCCGCCCGGCCCCCCCGCCGCCCCTTGGGCGGTTCTCGTCGATCCCGTCTGCCCGGTCAGTTCCTCCTCCGTCCCTCCCGCGCCCAATCGCAGCCGGGAAATGCGGGTCATGTACTTTCCTTCGGCAAAGGGCGCCACCCTCAAGAGTGCAGCTTCGCTCTCGTTGCAGATCGCCTTTGACTTGCCCGATCTTCCTAACGAACACGCCACTATCCCCTTCGATCGCAGAGGGGACCACTGGGAAGCTGCTGTGCCGCTGGAAAAGATGCGTGCTTCCTACGCCATCTTCTACGTCAAGGACGATCAGACCGGCGCGCTTGACGACAACTCCGGCCAGTACTGGGATCTCGTGTTCTGCGATCCCTCGGGGCAGAAGTCGTCCGGCGGCGCCTGGTTCCAGGCGGAGAGCTATGCCGGCAAGAGCTGGCCGCTCCACATCCAGCGCAAAAAGGACTTGGACAGGTCCATTGCTATTCTGGAAACCGCGCTGGCCAGTGGCCAACACAGGTCCTGGTTGCTGAGCACCCTGTGGGAGTACAAGGCGGAGCGCGGCGGCGGCGGCCCCCAAGCCTACGCTGCCGTGGCCAAGGAGGTGGAGCAGGTCCTTGCTGCCCACGCGGACGACCGCGACACCCGGGCTGCCGTCACCAGCTTTGTGCTCCAGTACGAGCAACGATTGCCCGCCGACTTCGTGAAGCGCGCAGTTGCCACCCTCGATGCCAAGGTGAACGCCTCGACTCCCAGCCTTCGCGGCCTGATGGCCTTCAACCACGCCCAGATGGAACCCGACCCGAAAAAGCGCCTGGCTGCCCTCGACGCCGTCCTCGCCACCTACCCCAACGCCGTCCCGGAGGAGATCGTCCAGCAGCAGCGCCTTGACACTTTGGTCGAGCTCAGCGACCTTCCGGGAGCCGAAGCTGCCTTCGCCAAGTTCCAGCAAGCCGCCGACAGGAACAAAGACTCCGCCGCTCCCGGCCGCTACAACGCTTCCCTGGAACTGGCGCGGCTCTATGTCCAGAAGGGCGTCAAGCTCGACGCCGCGCTGAAGCTCATCGACGAGGCCTGGAAGTCCTTGGCCTCCGAGGAAACGTCTGGGAAGTTGATTGTTCCTCCCGACGTTCGCCTCCGGCTCGAGGGTGAGTGCGCCGGGCTGCGCGCCCGGGCCTATTTGGGTCTCCATCAGACGCAACGCGCCCTCGGAGAGGCACAGATGGCCGTGGAGCGTGCGCCCGACCGGGCCGAGGCCCATTTCGTCCTGGCGCAGGCGTACGCCGCTGCGGCCGACAAGCGGAGCGCTCTCGACCACTACTTCGACGCCGCCCTGCTGCCTTCCAACCGCGACCTGGAATACCGCGCCGAGCTGGAGCGCTTCTACCGCAAGAACTTTGGAGGACGGACGCAGTACGAGAGCGAGCTGAAGACGCGAATCTCCCGGCGCTTCCAGGCTGCCGATTACGTCCCCAAGCTGCTCGACCGCCCTGCTCCCGCGCTGGAGTTCACCACCCTCAAGGGCGAGAAGTTTGATGCCGGCGCCCTGCAGGGAAGAACGGTGGTCATCAATTTCTGGTCGCCGGGCTGAGCGGTGTGCATCTCCGAGTTACGGGGATTGCAGGACTTTCAGGCAAAACACCCGGAGACCGTGGTGGTCGCCATGAACGTGCTCGAAGGCAAGCGCGCGGAGGAGGCCGTTGATCGCCTGCTGCGCAAGCAGAAGCTCGAGGCTCTCCGGGTGGCGCCGGGCACGGGCTGGCAAGACAAGCTCGGCCTTCCGGACCAGATCCCGGAGACCGTCGTGGTCGCAGACGGGAAGGTGCGCGTGGTCCACGACGCCGTGATGGCGGACCCGGTCTCATTCCTGGAAGCCGATCTCAAGGCGCTGCACGGCTCGACTTCCGTCGTGCCGTAACCGTCGGCAACAACCCTGCCGAGCCCCTTCCGGGGCGCCACCGCCCGGCGAGGGCGTCAGCCCGAGCGTAAGCGGAAGAAGCGATAGAAGTTGTCCGCCGTTTGCCGCCCAATCTCCTCCGCCGGCATCCCCCGCAGTTCCCCGATCTGCCGCGCCACTTCCTTGACGAAGGCCGGCTCGTTGCGTTTGCCGCGGTAGGGCACCGGGGCCAGGAACGGCGAGTCGGTCTCGATCAGCATGCGCTCCAGCGGCGCCTCGCGGGCCGCGTCGCGGATGTTCTGCGCCTTGGGGAAGGTGATGTTGCCGGCGAAGGAGATCAGGAAGCCCATCTCCAGCGCGGCGCGCGCGTGCGCCAGGCTGCCGGTGAAGCAGTGCAGCACCCCGCCCAGCCCGCTCGCCGCCCAGTGCTCGCGCACCAGCGCCAGGCAGTCGTCCCAGGCGTTCTCGCTCGCTTGCGAAGGCCGGCAGTGGATCACGATGGGCAGCTTGGCGGCGCGCGCCTGCTCCATCTGCCGCAGGAAGACTGCCCGCTGCACCTCCCGCGGCGAGTGGTCGTAGAAGTAGTCCAGCCCGATCTCGCCCCAGGCGATGACCTTGGGCCGCTTGGCCAATCGCTCCAGTTCGGCAAAGTCGGCTTCCGTGGCCAGCCGCGCCTCGTGGGGATGGACGCCGATGGTGGCGTAGATCCAGTCGTGCTCCTGAGCCAGCCGGATGCCACAGTCCAGCGAGCCTGGCCCGGTGCCCGAGCCGATGGCGACCACCGTCTCGACTCCCGCTTCCTGCGCGCGCAGGAACACCTCGCCGCGGTCCTCGTCGAACTGCGGCATCTCGAGATGGGCGTGGGAATCGACGAACATCGGGAGATCGGGTGATCGGGAGATCGGGCGATCGGCTCAGGCGCGCGCTGGTTTCCAGATCACCCGATCACCCGATCGCCTGATCTCCCGATCTACTTGAGCTTGGCGCCCACCGGCACGTCTTCCAGGAAGCCGCACAGAATCGGCGTGCCCTTCTCGCCGAAGGACGCCGCGACGATCATGCCGTTGGACTCCAGGCCGCGCAGCTTGCGCGGCGCTAGGTTGGCCACGATCACCACCTTGCGCCCGATGAGCGACTCCGGCGTGTAGGTCTCGGCGATGCCCGCCACCACCTGCCGCACTTCCGTGCCGATGTCCACTTCCAGGCGCAGCAGCTTGTCCGCTCCCTTCACCTTCTCCGCCACCTTGACCTGGCCCACGCGCAACTCGACCTTGGCGAAGTCGTCGATCGAGATCTTGCCGTCGGGCGTGGCGGGCCCGGGTGCGGCCGCGGCTGCTGCCGGGGCCGGTGAGGCACTGGGCTTGGCCGGGGAAGCAACCTCGGCCTTCGGCGGCAGGGGTGCGCCGGCGCGCTCTTCCATCTGCTGCATCCTTTCGATAGTGGATTTGTCGGCGCGGGGAAAGACGGGCTCGACCTTGCCCAGCTTGGTCCCCAGCTTCACCTCGCCCCACTTGAGCTGGTCCAGCCGGACTTTCCCGATATTCCCCAGACCCAGTTGCGCCCAG
>DASPRL010000293.1 GCA_035624475.1 Terriglobales bacterium | reverse complement strand
AGTTCCGCCAGGGCCAGGTGCGCGGGGTTGGGCTGGACGGAGGCGGCCATCTCGCGCCGCCAGGAGTAGAACTGCCAGACGGTCTCGGGATCGCGGGCCCAGGCGATGGGCGAGGCCACCTCCTGCACGCGGAAGCCGCGCCAGAGCCCGCCGGCGCCGCGGAAGGTGGGGAGACCGCTCTCCGCGCTGACCCCCGCCCCGGTGAGCACGAAGAGGCGGTCGTCGGGGCGGATGGTGATCGCGCTGGGCGAGGGCGTCATGGGAGCAGTGCCGGCCAACCTCCAGCATGCCCTTTGGTGTCTAACCGATGCAAGCCCGGCCGCCGGGCGCGTTCTCCAGCAGGAGGCCGAAGCCATGCGAGGAAGGGACGCAGTCATCCTGGGCCTGATCCTGCTGCCGGCGAGCATGCTGGCGCTGGGACAGGGAGCGTCCGCGGGCGCGCCGCCGGCCAAGAGCAGGGCCGTCCACAAGAGCGGCAAGGTGGAAGCAGGAGTCGAGGGCGGCTGCCTGGTGCTGCGCGACACCAAGGACCATAAGCTCTACAACATCTTCACCTCCACCGGCGACGTGCCCAAGCCCGGCGACGAGATCTCCTTCAGCGGAACCCAGCACGACGGCCCCACCGCCTGCATGGAAGGCATCGCGGTGGACGTGGGCTCCTGGAAGCTGATCAAGGCGGCCGGCCCCGAGCCCAAGCCTCTTCCCGTGACTTGACTGCCGCCGCCGGGCCAGTCGGGCCTGTGAGTCGAGCGCGCTAGTCGGCGCCGCCGGAGAGCCCGGCGGCCGGCCGGGGAGCGGGCGCCGGCGGCGGCGCCGCGCAGCCGCTGCTTTCCACCTCCGCGAACTGTGCCTTCTCGGTCGAGCCCTCTAGCGCGGTGGTGGACGAGGTCCCGCCCGCAATCACCTGCGTGACCTGGTCGAAGTAGCCGGTGCCCACGAAGCGCTGATGCTTCACCGCCTCGTAGCCGTTCTCGCGCTCGGCGCGGAACTCCTCTTCCTGCAGGCGCGAGTAGGCGGCCATGCCGCTCAGGCGGTAGGTGCGCGCCAGCTCGAACATGCTGAGGTTGAGGGCGTGGAAGCCCGCCAGGGTGACGAATTGGAAGCGGTAGCCCATGGCCCCCAACTCGCGCTGGAAGCGCGCGATGACCGCGTCATCCAGCTTCTTCTTCCAGTTGAACGAGGGCGAGCAGTTGTAGGCCAGGAGCTTGCCGGGGAACTGCGAGTGCAGGGCCTCGGCGAAGATGCGGGCCTCGTCAAGATCGGGCTCGGCGGTCTCGCACCACACCAGGTCGGCGTAGGGAGCGTAGGCCAGGCCACGGGCGATGGCGGACTCCAGCCCGCCGCGGATGGAGAAGAAGCCTTCGGCGGTGCGCTCGCCGGTGAGGAAGCGGCGGTCGCGAGGATCGATGTCGCTGGTGAGCAGGTGGGCGCTGTTGGCATCGGTGCGCGCCATGATGAGCGTGGGCACGCCCAGCACGTCGGCGGCCAGGCGCGCCGCCACCAGCTTCTGGATGGCCTCGACCGTGGGCACCAGCACCTTGCCGCCCAGGTGGCCGCACTTCTTGGCGCTGGAGAGCTGGTCCTCGAAATGGACGCAGGCGGCGCCGGCCTCGATCATGGCCTTCATCAGTTCGAAGGCGTTGAGGGCGCCGCCGAAGCCGGCCTCGGCGTCGGCGATGAGGGGTACCAGCCAGTGAATGTCGTCGTGACCCTCGGCGTGGTGGAGCTGGTCGGCGCGCACGAGCGCCTGGTTCAGCCGGCGCACCAGGTTGGGCACGCTGTCGGCGGGGTAGAGGCTCTGGTCGGGATACATCTGGCCGGCGTCGTTGGCGTCGGCGGCGACCTGCCAGCCGCTCACGTAGATGGCCTCCAGCCCGGCACGCACCTGCTGGATGGCCTGGTTGCCGGTGAGCGCGCCCAGCGCGGGCAGGTAGGGCTCGGAGCGCAGCAAGTCCCACAGGCGCTCGGCGCCCAAGCGGGCCAGCGTGTGTTCGATGTGCACCGAGCCGCGCAGGCGCACCACGTCCTCGGCGGCGTAGGGCCGCTCTACGCCCTTCCAGCGGGGCTCGAGAGCCCAGGTTCTGGCTAACTCCGCTGCGTGTGCGTTGACCACCATGTCTGGCTTCTCCTTTGGATGTGCCGAAGTCAAAACAGGTCCCCAGGGCCGGACTACACCGGGTCGAACTCGTTGTTCAGGATCATGGACTCGCTCAGGCGGCGGGCGGCGCGGTAGCGGCCGCGCACCTCGGCGGGCGCATCCGCGGGAAGTTCCTGGAGGATGCGGTCGAGTTCCTCGTCGAAGAGGCGGTTGACCAGGGCCAGGGTGTGCGGCACGGCCGCCCCGTCCTCGGCGGCGACCGGCACCGCCTCGCGGTGGCGCATGCGCTGCGCGATCATGAGGCGGTAGATGCGGTCGGTGGCCAGGTCCTCCATGTAGCCGTCGAGCAGGCTGGCGCCCTTGCCGGCGAGCACGCCCTGGCGGTAGCGGATGACGGTGCGCACGGCGGCGCGCGTGCCTGCCAGCGAGTGCTGCCCCACGCCCTCGGGCCGCGGCCGCAGCTCGGGATAGCGCTCGCCGCCGGCGGGACGCTCGTGCAACTGATTGGGGCAGGGGAACTGCGCCACCGCGATCTGGTTCTGGTCGGGATGGCCGGTCCAGGCGCCGTCCATCAGGCAGACGGCCTCGTTCTTCTTGTCCTTCTCCAGCACGGCCAGGGCGCGGGCGTTGAGTTCGGCATCCTCGCGGCTGGGATAGAGCGCGGTCATGCCCCCGATGGCCAGCGCCCCCCGCTTGTGGCAGAGCTCCGGCATCAGCGCGCGCAGGTTCTGGAAGAAGGGAACATCGTGCGGGATGGTGTTGCGGTCGGGCAGCACCCAGGCCGGGTCCTCCAGGTTGAAGTGGATGAGCGAGGCCATGTAGTCCCAGCGCCCCAGGTTCAGCCCCAGGATGTGCTGGCGCAGGTGGTAGAGGAACTCCTCCATCTGGAAGGCCAGGGGATGCGACTCGACCAGGGCGAAGCACTTGATAGCGTCGCGGGGCAGGCCCTTCCACTCGGCCAGGGCCTGGAAGAGGTCGCGCCACCACAGGGCCTCCTCCGCCGACTCCGACTTGGGGATGTAGAAAGTCAGGGGGTGCTTGAGGTCGGCGGGCTCGGCGGCGAAGAGCACGCCGGCCACGTCGTAGAGCGAAGCCGAGACCAGCTCGTCGGGCAGCAGGCCGGCCTGGCTCAGGTGCAGGCCGCGGGGACGGATGAGGATCACGGTCGAGCTGGACTGGATGGAAACTTGGCGCTGGCGCTTCTTGTCGTAGTAGCTGAGCTGGCCGCGCAGGACGGCGAGGATGTTGGCGATCCCCAGGTGCAGGTGCTCCCAGGTGTTGGCGGCGGAGTCTTCCAGGTCGAGCATCACGCCGGGGGCGCCGGAGTTGAGCATCTTGACCACCAATTCGGCATCGTCGGCGGGCCCGGTCATCTGGTTGCGCTGGTCGCGGCACCAGGCGGGCAGCTCGATGCGCCAGTCGCCCTGGGTGGCCAGCGAGGGAGGCAGGTGCTGGGGCAGGCGGCCGCGGTGGGCGCCGGCCAGGGCGGCAGCGCGCTTGGCGAGGAGCGCCTGCTGCCAGGGAGTGAAGCGGCGGTGCAGGGGGAGGAGGAATTCCAGGAAACCGGGGGCCAGGTGGACCGCCGGGTCCAGCTCCGGGGGAGCGCAGTTGATGCGGGAGTCGAGCCCGGCCGGGGTCGTCGCCATCGTGTCCCTCCCTTGCGGTCTGTTCAATATACTGAACAGCCATTCACTATGCCGCTCACGTTAGGCCGGAAGCGGAGGGCGGTCAAGTGGCGTGTTCATCCTGTTGAACACAAATTCAAAATGTGGGAGGATGACCCCGGCCGGTCCGATAGGGTCGGGACCGGTCGGGGAGGCGGCCATGCCCGAGAGCAGCGCCAAGGATTCGGCCGCGGTGGAGCGCGCCCTCGCCATCCTGGAGGCGGTGGCCCACCGCGCCGGCGGCCTGTCCAACGCCGACCTCAGCCGCCGGCTCAAGATCCCCAAGAGTTCGGCCAGCTACCTGCTGCGCACCCTCGAGCACCACGGCTACCTGCGTCGCGAGCCGGAGAGCGGCCGCTACCGCCTGGGGGTGAAGGTGCTGGCGCTGAGCGAGAGCGTGCTCTCCGGGCTGGACATCCGCCAGATGGCCCTGCCCATCCTGCGCCACCTGGTGGAGCACGCGCACCTGACCGCCCACCTGGCCATCCTGGACCGCGGCGAGGCCGTCTACATCGAGAAGGTGGAGGCCCCGGGCTTCATCAAGATGGATACCTGGGTGGGCCGCCGCATGGACGTGCACGCCACCAGCGTGGGCAAAGCGCTGATCGCCTGGCTGCCGGAGGAGGAGGTGGCGGCGCTGGCGCGCCAGCGCGGCCTGCGCAAGCGCACCCCCAAGACCATCACCGTGCTCTCCCGGCTGCACAAGGAGCTGGAGAAGGTGCGCGCTCAGGGCTACGCGGTCGACGACGAGGAGAACAATCTGGGGGTGCGCTGCGTGGCCGCTCCCATCTTCAACAGCGAGGGGGGAGTGGAGGCCAGCCTGGGGGTGAGCGGGGCCACCAACCAACTCGATCCCGGCTCGGTCCCCAAGATGGCGGAGATGGTGCAGGACGCTGCCCGCCACATCGCGCAGCAGATGGGCTATCACCCGCCGCGGCGCTGACCATCAGTCCATCCGCAGCACGATCTTGCCGAAGCTGGCGTTGGATTCCATGCGGCGGTGGGCGGCCTGGATCTCGGCCAGGGGAGACTCGCTGTCGATGACTGGGCGCAGCTTGCCCGCCGCCAGCCAAGGGACGACCTGGGCGGCGAAGCTCTCCGTGACCTGGATCTTTTCGTCGAGTGAGCGGCCGCGCAGCACCGAGCCGATCACGGTGAGGCGCTTGCCGAGCAAGTGCTTGAGCTCGATCTCGGGCTTGGCTCCGCCGGAGCTGGCCAGCACCACCATGCGGCCGCGGCCGGCCATCACCGCCAGGCTGGCAGTCACATAGGGCCCGCCCACCAGGTCGAGCACCACCTCCACGCCCCGGCCCGCGGTCCAGCGGCGCACCGCCTCGGGCAGCTCTTCCAGGCCGGATGAGAGCGCGATGCCATCCTCCAGGCCGAATTCCCTGGCGCGCGCGATCTTGTCGGGGGTACGCGAGCTGCCGTACGGTACGGCATCGAGCGCCCGCACCAGTTGCACCGCGGCCAAGCCGACGCCGCTGCCGACAGCATGGATGAGCACGGCTTCCCCGGCGCGCAGGCCGGCCTGCGCCAGCGCGTCCTGGGCGGTGATGAAGGCTTCGGGGATGGCCGCCGCTTCGATCCAGCTCAGGCTGGCGGGGATCTCCGCCAGAGTCTGTTCATGGGCGGCGACATAGAGGGCATGGGCGCCGCCCGCGGCCAGCCCGAAGACACGCTGGCCGGGGCGCCAGCGGACGGCCCCCGGTCCCAGCTCCGCCACCTCGCCGGCGAACTCCAAGCCGGGAATGCCGGCGGGGGCTCCCAGCGGAGCGGGGTAGCGGCCCTGGCGCTGCAAGACGTCGGCGCGGTTGAGAGCGGAGGCCCGCACCCGCACCAGGACCTCGCCGGCGCCGGGCGCCGGGCGCGGCACTTCTCGGATCTCCAGCACCTCGGGGCCGCCCGGCCGAGTGATGACGATCGCGGTCATGGTGGCAGGAAGGCCGGCCATGCCCGCATCTTACCTCAGCCGGCGGGAAGCTGTTTTGGCACCTCCGCGGCGGCCTATCCGTGGTCTAATGAGGCGGAACGCACCGGCACTTCGGCCCCGTTCGCCGCTTTTGCGGACTTCCTCCCCCGAGGAGAGAGACGATGCCGGACCCATCGCACAGCCACGAATCGTTGACCGCGCGCCTGGCCCAGGCCAGCGCGGAACTGCACGAATTGGAGCAAGGCATGCAGAACGGGGAGATCGACGGCCGCATCCTGGCGGAGTTCCGCGAATCCGTGGACCACGTGCGCCAGACCGCGTGGGCGGTGCAGCAGTGGATGGAACTCTCCGCCGCCAAGCGTGACCCCTTCTCGGTGCTGAACTGGCTGGCGGCGGAGCGCGTCCGCATCGGCACCATGGTGGCCCACGAGCTGAGCATGGACCTGGACGCCACCGAGGTGAACACGGAAACGCCGGGGATCCAGCAGCTCTATCATGAGACCAAGGGGCTGCTGGAGCGGCTGATGCGCATCACCAAGTAGGCGGCGGGCGAGACGGGACTCCGAGTAGATACCCCCTCCCCGAAGGTGGTGCGGTCGCGCCACCCCCGCTGGGGAAGGCCGCAGATGATAGAATCAGCAGCAATCCGGGCCCGGCGGGCCCGCATCTGAATCGCAAGCCAGCATGATCAGGCAGAACCAAGGCGATGGCGTCCGAAGGTGGACGGTGTGCGTCCTGGTGGCGGCCCTGCT
>DASPRL010000292.1 GCA_035624475.1 Terriglobales bacterium | reverse complement strand
CGACCTGCGGGAGGCCTATGATGCCTGTCTTCATAATCGGGTGATCGGGCGATCGGGTGATCTAGGTCACCGGGCAAATGACCCGATGATCCGATGACTCGATGACCCGATTCTCATGATAAACGGCGCGCGACAGAAAAGACGACCGCCAGCCCCAGCAAGAGCACTCCGCCCTCCAGCCGCGTGGACCACACGTGCAGGCCGTCGAACTCGAGGCGGCGGGGATCGCTGGGGGCGACCTGGTCGATCACGCCCATGTCGCGGCGCAGGCTCTCCATGCGCGCGAACACATAGAACTGCGAGATGCAGGTCAGGGCCAGCATGGCGGCGACCAGCAGATTGCGCGCCGCCCACGGCTGGAAGGAGCCCTGGGAGAGGCGTGCCAGGGTCAGCGAGCAGAGCAGGAAGACGACGCCCGCGACCAGGCCCATGCCGTGCAGGATGGTGAGCAGCCGCGCGATGATGTGGCCCGCCATCTCGCGCGTGGGCACGGCCGCAAAGACGTTGGGCGCCATGACGGCGAAGAACACGATGCCGCCCAGCCACAGCACCAGCGCCAGCAGCATGAGGAAGCGGAGGAAGGACATGGGTGGCTCCCGCTAGACCGGAACCGGGACCGACTCCGCGATGTCGCGCAGGATCTGCTCCGCCTGCTCCGACTTCTTCAGCGTCGAGGAGTAGCGGGCGTTGACCACCACGCGGTGCGCGAAGACGGGAACCACCAGGCCCTTGAAGTCCTCGGGGGTGGCGAAGCTGCGGCCGTCGAGGAAGGCGGAGGCCTGGGCGGCGCGGTAGAGCATGAGTGCGCCGCGCGGGGAGACGCCCAGCGAGAGGTACTCGGAGTCGCGGGTGCGGCGCACGATCTCCAGGGTGTAGTCGAGCAGGGCTTCATCCACGCGGATGCGCGTGACCTCCTCCTGCATGGCGGTGACGTCGGCGCCGGAGAGCACGGGCTGGAGCCGGTCGAGGCGGGCCATGCCGGCCTCCGAGCGCAGGATCTCGCGCTCGCTGCCGGCCTCGGGATAGCCCATGCCGGCACGCAGCAGGAAGCGGTCCATCTGCGACTCGGGCAGGGGATAGGTACCGTGGTGCTCGACCGGGTTCTGGGTGGCGATGACCAGAAAGGGCTGGGGCAGGGTGTAGGAGCGGGAGTCCATGGTGACCTGGCCCTCGTTCATGGCCTCCAGCAGCGCCGATTGCGTCTTGGGGGTGGTGCGGTTGATCTCGTCGGCTAGCAGCACGTTGGTGAAGATGGGACCGCGCTTGAACTCGAACTTCTGCTCCATGGCCGAGTACATGGAGATGCCCAGCACGTCGGAGGGCAGCATGTCGCTGGTGAACTGGATGCGCTGGAACTGGCAGTCGATGGCGCGGGCCAGGGCGTGCGCCAGCGTGGTCTTGCCCACCCCGGGGACGCCCTCGATGAGCAGGTGGCCGCGGGCCAGGATGGAGATCAGGGCCAGGCGGATGACGTCGTCCTTGCCGCGGATGATGGAACGCACCGCCTGTTGCAGGGCGGCCGCGCGCTGAGTAGTGGCGGACTGTGGAACCATCGTTAGCTTCGATTCTATCGCAGAGAAGCTCTTAGCTCTTAGCTTTCAGCTCCGCCGCTACCCGGCGACCTCTGCGGTCAATCGTTTCTCCGCGAGATAGCGCGGGCGATGGTCTGGTCGAGGGCGGACTTGGCCTTCTCGTACTCGGTCTGCGAGATGCGTCCTTCGTGGCGCTCCATCTCCAGTTGGAAGAGCTCTTCCTTGAGTGCTTCCAGCAGGCGGGCCTTGCGGTCGCGGGGCGCGGGCGGCTCCTCCAGTTCGGGCGCGGGTTCGGCGACGGGCGCGGCCCCACGCGCGCCTCCGGCGCTCTTGGCCAGCGCCGGGGCGATGGGCCGCCGGTTCAGAATGTAGAAGGCGCCGAAGGTCAGCACCAGGCCGAGGCCGATCAGGATCTGCCAGCGGTACTGGTAGAGCGGGTCGGGGGTCTCGGTGGGCGGACCCAGGCCGCCCCCGGGCCGGTTGTCGGCAGAGCCGCCGGCCATGCCGCTGCTGTCGGAGCCTGCCTCGGCCTGGTCGCCGCCTCCGGGAACCCGGCTGGTGGCCCCCGTACCGGAGATCTCGAAGGCGATCTGCTGGCCGGGTTGCATGCCCGTGACCACGTGGACGTCCGCGTCCTTGTCGGGCATGGACTGGAAGCTCCCGGCGGTGGGCCGGAACTGCATGCTCTTGGGCAGCATCACCACCAGGTGCTCGAGCGGCGACACC
>DASPRL010000291.1 GCA_035624475.1 Terriglobales bacterium | reverse complement strand
GCTTGACGGCACGAGGCCGTTTCGCTGGCGTGTGCAAGAAACGACGCAAGCAGCACAACAATCAGTTGAATCAATCTCTTCCGCATCGGTGGTCCTTTGGGGGCGACGGTCCCACCGAATGGAGGAGAGAACGTGTATCCGGACCGAAGACCCCAACTCGCGAGTTGCCGTTAGGTTAATGCCGAAAACCAACCCACTCAAGCATAGAACGCCGGGTGCCACACGCTAAGCCCGGGGTTGGCTTGTGTGGGTGAACACATCGCGCGGACGCGCCCCAGTCGCCGCTCAGCGGATCCCTGCCTTCACCCACTCAAGCACGGAACGCTTGAGCGGGGCATTCGGGGAGCCTCGCCCGTTATAATCGTCGGTCGCAGGGGAGGAGGCGGCTTGGCCTACAACGACCTCAGAGAGTGGATCGGCGCGCTGGAGCGCGCGGGCGAACTGAAGCGCATCCGCGCCGAGGTGGACCCCGCGCTCGAGATCGCCGAGATCACCGACCGCGTCTCCAAGAGCGCGCGCCCCGCCCCCGGCGGCCCCGCCCTGCTCTTCGAGAACGTGAAGGGCCACCCCGGCCGGCCGGTGCTCATCAACCAGTTCGGCTCGGCGCGCCGCATGAACCTGGCGCTGGGCGTGGAGTCGCTCGACCAGGTCGCCGAGCGCCTGCGCCAGTTGCTGGACGTGCAGTCGCCCCAGGGCCTGCTCGACAAGCTCAAGATGCTGCCCATGCTCGCCGACCTGGGCAAGTTCTTCCCCAAGACCGTCTCCAGCGGCCCCTGCAAGGAAGTCATCCGCCGCGAGAACTTCGACCTTAACTACTTCCCGGTGCTGCAGTGCTGGCCCCAGGACGCCGGGCGCTTCCTCACACTGCCCTGCGTTTTCACCCGCGACCCGCGCAGCGGCAAGCGCAACGTCGGCATGTACCGCATGCAGGTCTACGACGGCCAATCCACCGGGATGCACTGGCAGCGGCAGAAGGTCGCGGCGGAGCATTACCGGGAAGCGTTGCGGGCGGCGGCCAGCCCAGGCGGGTCGCCTGGGCCACACAGTTCCGTGGACATCATGGCCCGCACTTCGGGCGGCTCGGCCGTGCCCGTGGGGCAGCTTCCGGAAGGGAAGCTCGAAGTCGCGGTGGCCATCGGCACCGATCCCGCCGTCACCTTCTGCTCCATCGTGCCCGCGCCCCCCGACGTGGATGAAATGCTGATCGCCGGCTTCCTGCGGCAGAAGCCGGTCGAGCTGGTGAAGTGCGAGACGGTGGACCTGGAGGTCCCGGCCACGTCCGAGATCGTGCTCGAAGGCTACGTCAAGCTGGACGAGCTGCGCTCCGAGGGTCCCTTCGGCGACCACACCGGCTTCTATTCGCTCCCCGACCTTTACCCAGTCTTCCACCTCACCTGCATCACCCACCGCAAGGAGCCGATCTACGCGACCACCATCGTGGGCAAGCCGCCGCAGGAGGACGCCTGGATGGGCACGGCGGTGGCGCGCATCTTCCTGCCCATGATGCGGCTGGCCATCCCCGAACTGGTGGACGTCAACCTGCCCATCGAGGCGGTCTTCCACAACCTGATGATCGTGTCGATCCGCAAGTCCTACCCGGGGCAGGCGCGCAAGGTGATGCACGCCATCTGGTCGCTGGGGCAGGCCATGTTCACCAAGTGCATCGTGGTGGTGGACGAAGACTGCGACGTGCAGGACCTGCGCGAGGTGGTGCTGCGGGTGGCCAACCACATCGACCCGGAGCGCGACATCCAGTTCACCCTGGGCCCGGTGGATTCGCTCGACCACGCCTCGCGCCTGCCCAACTACGGGTCGAAAATGGGCATCGACGCTACCCGCAAGTGGCCCGCCGAAGGCTTCACCCGCCCCTGGCCCGGCGAGATCCGCATGGACGAAGCCACGAAGAAGCGCGTGGACGCGATCTGGAAGAGCCTGGGGCTGGAGTAAAATGCGCCTATGGCCAACCACCTCAAGTATCGGGTGCTGATCGAAGTTGATGAGGACGGGGCATTTGTCGCAGAAGTGCCGTCGCTGCCGGGGTGTATCTCGCAGGGAAAAACTCGCGCCGAAGCGCTGAAGAACATCCGCGAAGCCATCGCGGGATACCTGGAAAGCCTGTCTGCCCACGGCGATTCGGTGCCGCCCTCCATCCAGGGGGCGTGAGACGGTGGCGCAGGGCTTCAGCCCTGCACTGGCCGGGTCTATTGATTTGTCATCCCGAGCGCGGCGAAGGAGCGCATGCGACCGAGCCGCAGCGAAGGACCCCTATGGCCAGACGAATCTCGCGGAGGATTCCTTAGAGCGGTGTGGGAGCCTTGGAGGTCATAGGGGTCCTTCGACTCGCGATGTCCTGCGACACAGCCGCAGCACATCGCTCGCTCAGGATGACAACCTGAGAAGGACATCCTAGATGCCCAGGGAGGGCCGGTAGCCATGGTCCGCAGCCGCTTTTTGTCGAGCCTGGGGCTGATCCTGGCGGTGGGGCTTGTGGCCTCCCTGCGCGCGCAGGAGCAGCCCAAGCCCGGGGACCACCCCACGGTTTACACCAGCAAGAAGTGCGGCTTCCGCATCCACATCCCGGCGGGCTGGGTGCTCATCCCCTTCGCCGAGGCCGACGAGGTGCAGAACGGCTGCGGCTTCCGCCTGCAGCGCCGCGACCGCGCCCAGCAGATCAAGCTCGACCACGACCAGGATCTCTACTCCATCACCGTGGCCACAGTGGACCAGGACCTGGCGGCCGCCGCCGAGACCGGGCTCTTCGCCAAGGAAGAAGGCAAGTGGGTGGTGAAGGGACGGATGGACATGAGCAGCCCGGCGGAAGAGATCTCTTCGGACAAATGGGTGGGGCTGCGCGGGGTGGCGACAGTGGGCTGCGAGCGCGTGCACGGCGGAGCGCCCCCCGAATTGTGCGAGATCCCGCGCGCCGTGCTCAACAACCGCGGCTCCAGGTCGGCCATCTTCTACGGCGCTCCCCGCAGCGGCGAGGTCTTCGCCCAGGTGCTCAAGGAGTTCGAGTTCCTGTGAGGCGGGTGGCGCAGGATCAGGGACCCATCAACCGCTATTTCTTATAACCGTATCCATCCATCACTTTGGTCCATTTGCCACCCTGGACGGATATCTCGTACCGGGAAGTGTAGTGGGTGGGGGAGACCTCCTTCTGGATGTAGCGGCCTCTCACCGTGCGCCCGTCCCCGAGCCTGCCCACCTTGCCCGTCCAGGTCCAGGTATCTGCTTTGAGGGTGGCTTCCCAGTCCTCCGCCGTGCCCTTGGTGTCGGCGGCATGGCAGGTGTAGACCCGTTCCTTGGAGTCGTAGGCGTAGATCGTCTCCCCGGCGCCACTACCCCCCGTCGCCTCCTCGGTCCAGTGCGAGGTCAGGTGGCCCTTCTGCCAGCGGTTATCGAAGTCGGTGGAAAACCAGCCGCCCGGACCCAGCACGCTCTTCTTCCATCCTCCGGTTTCGTGCCAGACCCCGGCAAAATAGTCGAGTTCCTTGGCCGGGGACGGGGCCTTCTGCCGCTTCACCGATGGCGGCGGGTGGGCGATGGAGGAGGGCAGATTCGCCCCCGGCGGCACCTTGGGTGGCGCCGTCAGATGAGGGGTTCGCGAGAGCATCTGCGCGGACGAGCGCAGAGACAAGGCGACGAGAAGCAGGAAAACCGCCAGCGGCAGGGCGCGGATCATCCTCATGCCGGAACCTCCTGGGTGCGTCTGGAGGCGGAACTATATGACAGATCTCCGGGAAGCAGGGAAGAATTCCGCTTGCACAAGAGCCCCCAGGCCTCGCGGAAGGGTTCGAAGCGGCCGGAGCTGGGGAAGTGGGGGCAGAGGCGGAAGGTCTTGACCCGGCGCAGGGCGCGGACGGGTTAGGGGGAATCCACAAAGAAGGGGGCTTGACAAAAACATCGGGTCATCGGGGGATGGGGTGATTTTTGTGCCGTCCCTGACGGGACTCGGGAAGCTGCCTGCCGGTGTACCCGGCACTCACCCTTCGGCTTCACTCAGGGCAGGCTCCGCCGGGCTGGGTTCTGGCGCCCTGACGGGCTCAGTCGTTGGGGGAGAAGGATTCCAGGAAGCGCTGGAGAGGCTTGGGCTGGTCGGGGCCGGCGGGGAACATGACCATGACGGCGTAGGAGTGGCGCGCTCCCCAGTAGAGGTTGCCTTCCATTAGCACCTTGCCGCCCTGGGAGTCGCAGTCCAGCCGGTACCAGTGGCCGATGTAGCCCTGGCGGGCGGGAGCGGGGGGCTGTTCCGGTCCCACCTTGCAGTCGGGCAGGGCTTGGAAGACCGAATCGCGGTAGACCGCATAGGTGGCGTCGTCGACCGGCTGCGGCGTCGCCGGGTTGGCGTAGATGACGGTATAGAGGGCGGGCGCTTCGGCGGCCACCAGGGTGTGGGAGTGGACGCCGGTGCCCGCTCCGGTGTCGTGGTCGTCGGGGTCGCCGGGGAACAGGACGGTGAAGCGGCCGTCCTTGCTCTCGTACTGCTTCCAGTTGCCGGTCTGGGCAGCCAGAAGAGCCGCGAGGACGAGCAGGAACACGGAACTCGAAAGCAGGCGGCGCATGGCGGGCATCCTCCCTGACCCCGGTCGCGGGGGCGGACTCCGGGGATTGTCGCATGGGCGGAGGGCCCGGACAAGCCGCAGGCGTGGCGCCGGCCGCGCTATACTAAACGCCTATGCCGGTGATCAAGGACCTGGCGGGCATCGCCAAAGGCATGTCGGTGACGCTGCGAGAATTGTTCTCGCCCACGGTGGTGGAGAACTATCCCGACGGGAAGGGCGAGCTGCGCGGGGCCCGCTTCGAGGAGCGCTTCCGCGGGGTGCACGTGCTGCAGCGCGACGAGAACGGCCTGGAGAAGTGCGTGGCCTGCTTCCTGTGCGCGGCCGCCTGTCCCTCCAACTGCATCTACATCGAGGCGGCGGAGAACACCGCCGAGCACCGCATCTCGGGAGCGGAGCGCTACGCCAAGGTCTACAACATCGACTACAACCGCTGCATCTTCTGCGGCTACTGCGTGGAGGCCTGCCCCACCGACGCCATCACCCACGGGCACGCCTTCGAGATCGCGGCCACCGAGGCCAGCCAGCTGGTCTATCGCAAGGAGCAGTTGCTGTCGCCCATGCCGGCGCACCAGGGAGAGAACGCCATGTACCCGGCGGGCGTGCCGCCGACGCTACCGGAGAAGGTGTTTTGAGGATCGGGTGATCGGGTGATCTGAAAATCACGCTAAGATGGAGGGCCGGTCCAAGGCGGACCGGCCGCTGTTGTTTAGGGGAAGGCAAGCGAAGCAGAGACGATGAGTGATTTCCTCCAAGCCGTGCGCGAGCGGGTGGTGGTCTACGACGGGGCCATGGGCACCAGCATCCAGGTGCGCCAGCCGACCCCCGAGGACTACTGGGGCAAGGAGGGCTGCAACGAATTGCTGGTGCTGAGCAAGCCGGAGATCATCCGCGACATCCACGCCAGCTTCCTGGCGGTGGGCTGCGACGTGGTGGAGACCGACACCTTCGGGGCCACGCGCATCGTGCTGGCGGAGTACGGCCTGGAGATGCAGGTGGGGGCCATCAACCAGGCAGCCGCGCGCCTGGCGCGCGAGGTGGCACAGCAGTTCTCCACCCGGGAGAAGCCGCGCTTCGTGGCCGGCTCCATCGGGCCGACCACCAAGCTGCCCTCGCTGGGGCACATCGGCTTCGACGAGATGGCGGCGGCGTATCTGGAGCAGGCCAGCGGGCTGATCGCGGGCGGCGCGGACGTGCTGCTGATCGAGACTTGTCAGGATCTTCTGCAAGCGAAAGCGGCGCTGGCCGGGGTCTTCGACGCCATGCGGGCGGCGGGCAAGCGCCTGCCGGTCACGGTGCAGGTGACGCTGGAGGCTTCGGGCACCATGCTGCTGGGCACCGAGATCGGGGCGGCGCTGACCACGCTGGAGCCCTACGACATCGACATCCTGGGGCTGAACTGCGCCACCGGGCCGCGGGAGATGAACGACGCGGTGCGCTACCTGTGCGCCAACGCGCCGCAGCAGGTGTCGGTGCTGCCCAACGCGGGGCTGCCGCAGAATGTGGGCGGGCGCGCGGTGTACAAGCTGACGCCGCAGGAGCTGGCGGAGTATCACAAGCACTTCGTCGCGGACTACGGGGTACGGGTGGTGGGCGGCTGCTGCGGCACCACCCCCGAGCACCTGAAGGCGGTGGTGGAGGCGGTCTCCCGCCTGGAGCCCGCCAAGCGCGAGCCGAAGCCGGAGGCGGCGGCGGCCAGCGCCTACACCTCAGTGCCGCTCGACCTGAATCCCAAGCCGCTGGTGGTGGCGGAGGAGATGAACACCACCACGCGGGTGGAGAAGTTCCGCAACCTGGTGCGCGGCGGGCAGTACGACGAGATCCTGTCGCAAGCCAAGCGGCTGGTGGCGGAGGGCTCGCACATGCTGGACCTGTGCGTGGCCATCGTGGGCGAGGACGAGCGCGCCTACATGAGCGCGGTGCTGGAGAAGATCGCGACGCGGGTGCCCGCGCCTATCCTCATCGACTCCACCGAGGCGGAGGTGGTGGAGGAAGCGCTGAAGCGCATCCCCGGCAAGCCCCTCATCAACTCCATCAACCTGGAGGACGGGGAGAAGCGGACGTCGAAGGTGCTGCCTATGGCCAAGCGCTACGGAGCGGGGGTCATCGCGCTGACCATCGACGAGCAGGGCATGGCCCTGACCGCGGAGAAGAAGACGGCCATCGCGCGACGCATCTTCGAGCTGGCCACGAAGAAGTACGGCTTGCGGCCGCAGGAGCTGGTGTTCGACGCGCTCACCCTGCCCATCTCCACCGGGCAGGAGGAGTACCGCAGCGCGGGCAAGGAGACGCTGGAGGCGGTGCGGCGCATCAAGCACGAACTGCCGGAGGTGAAGACCATCCTGGGGGTCTCGAACATCAGCTTCGGGCTGGGCACCTACGCGCGGCGGGTGCTGAACTCGGTCTTCACCTGGGAGGCGGTCAACTACGGGCTGGACATCGCCATCGTCAACTACTCCAAGATCTATCCGTTATACAAGATCCCTGATGTAGAGGTTGAACTGGCGCGCAAGCTGATCTATGCCGACGCGAGCGCCGGCGATCCGCTGCAGAAGTACATGGCGCACTTCGCCGGCAAGGAGCAGGCGGCGCCGCCGCCGGTGGCCCACGCCGAGCAACTGGCGGTCGAGGACCAGCTCAAGTACTGCATCATCCAGGGGGAAAAGGCGCTGGGGAACGGGGCGCAGCGGCGGACGCTGGAGCAGATCCTGGAGCAGGCGCTCGCGAGCTACTCGCCGCTCGACCTGGTGAACAACGTGCTTCTGGACGGCATGCGCACGGTGGGCGAACTGTTCGGGGCGCGCAAGATGCAGTTGCCCTCGGTGCTGGACTCGGCCTCGGTGATGAAGCAGGCGGTGGCCTACCTCGAGCCCAGGATGGAGAAGAAGCAGGGAGCGCAGAAGGGCACGCTGGTGCTGGCCACGGTGAAGGGCGACGTGCACGACATCGGCAAGAACCTGGTGGACATCATCCTCACCAACAACGGCTACCGGGTGGTGAACCTGGGAATCAAGCAGCCGGCCGACGCCATCATCGCGGCGGCGCAGGAGCACCGCGCCGACGCCATCGGGCTGAGCGGGCTGCTGGTGAAGTCCACCCTGGAGATGAAGTACGTGGTGCAGGACCTGGAGCGGCAGGGGTTGAAGTTCCCGGTGATCTGCGGGGGCGCCGCGCTGACCCGCAAGTACGTGGAGGACGACCTGCGGCGCGAGTACTC
>DASPRL010000290.1 GCA_035624475.1 Terriglobales bacterium | reverse complement strand
CGCACGCCGTCTGCCTCTCCAGCTTCGGCGCCGACAAGCCCGACAAGACCGGCCCCGTCGCCGGCACGCACTATCTGGAGCAGCGCTTCCAGCGCATCCCCAGCCTCAACGCCCTCTACCTGCGCGCCGGCTACTTCATGGAGAACATGCTGGCGCAGATCGGCGTCATCCGCAGCATGGGCATGATGGCCGGGCCCCTTCACCCCGACCTGAAACTGCCCATGATCGCCACCTGCGACATCGGCCACTACGCCGCCCACGCGCTCCTTCAGCTCGGCTTCTCCGGCCACCAGACCCGCGAATTGCTGGGCCAGCGCGATATCAGCATGAGCGAAGTCGCGCCCATCATCGGCGCCGCCATCGGCAAGCCTGCGCTCTCCTACTCCAAGCTCCCCGACCTGATGCTCAAGCCCGCTCTCACCCAGATGGGCATGTCCTCGGACATGGCCGCGCGTATCCTGGAGCTGGCGGCCGCGCTCAACTCCGGCTACATGCGCGCCCTCGAGCCCCGCTCGCCCGCCAACACCACTCCCACCTCCTTCGAGACCTGGGTGCAGCAGGTCTTCCTGCCGGCGTTCCAGGGAAAGTAGTTAGGAGTTAGTAGTTGGTAGTTAGCGCCTGGGATGGAACATCCCGAGCGAAGCGAGGGAACCCTATCCCGCCCCGCAACCTCAAGAATGTCATCCCGAGTCGCGCAGCGACGAGGGATCTGCAGTTCGATGACCCGATGACCCGATGACCCGATGATCCGATGTCGGGCGACTGGCGATCGGCGACTGGCTACTGCTTCACCACCATCCCGCCCTTCATCACGAACTTCACCTTCTCGAGCGCGCCCACGTCCTCGAGCGGGTTCCCGGGCACGGCCACGATGTCGGCCAGCTTGCCCGGCTCGATCGTCCCCAGGTCTTTCTCCACGCCCAGCAGTTCGGCGGCGCCCGCCGTGGCCGAGCGGATGGCCTGCGCCGGCGTCATCCCGTACTTCACCATCAGCGGGAACTCCATGGCTTCATTGATGTCCCAGGAAAATCCCCCGGCGTCGGTGCCGAAGGCGATCTTCACTCCCGCCTTGACCGCGCGCTGGAAGGTGTCGGCGTGGATGGCCACCATCTGCTTCCACACCGGCGCTCCCGCCGCCGCCCGCCCTTCGGCCACGTACTCGCCCACGTAGAGCGTGGGCACGTACCAGATGCCCTTGGCCACCATGGTCTTCATGTCCTCGGGAGCGATGTACATGCCGTGCTCGATGGAATCCACGCCCGCCTCCACCGCGTTGTGCACGCCGTGCAGCGCGGCCGCGTGCGCCGCCACCTTGTGACGCTCGCGGTGGGCTTCGTCCACGATGGCGCGGAGTTCCTCCGGGGTGAAGGTGGGGACGTCGTCGAGCACGCCGTCGGCGCGCACGAAGTAGCTGCGGTCCACGTACACCTTGACCCAATCGGCGCCGTGCGAGATCTGCTCGCGCACCGCCTTGCGGCACTCTTCCGGGCTGTCGCAGAACTGGACCCCATGCGGCACCTCCACCTGGGGCGCGTAGCCCTGCAGCGGATACGCTCCGGTGACGTCCAGGGCGCGGGTGGCCACCTGCATGCGCGGCCCGGGGATCACCCCGCGCTCGATGGCGCGCTTGATGTCCACGTCGGCGTAGCCTGCGCCCTCAGTTTCGAGGTCGCGCAGGAAGGTGAAGCCGTTCCAGAGGGCCTTGCGCGCCGCCTGCGTCCCCAGGATGGTGCGGTACTCCGGCGACCACTTCAGCAGTTGCTGGTCGTAATCTTCCGCCGTGATGTCGCCCTGCAAGAGCACGTGCGTGTGCGTGTCCATCAGGCCGGGCAGGCAAGTGTCCTGCGACAGGTCGATCACCGGGCCCCCCAGCGCCTCCGGCATGCTGTCCACGACCTCTTGGACCCTGCCCTCCGCTACCACGATGACCGCGCCCGGCCGTGCCGCCAGGTTGGGCCCCGTCAGCACCGTCCCGCACTTCAGGTAGGTGACGCGCCCCGTCGCCGGCGCCCCCTGCGCCGCCGCCCCCGCCGCCAGCGCCAGCATCAGCGCCACAACCGCGATTCGCCCTCTCATGACCGCCTCCTTACAGAATGCGGCCAAGAGTAAATCAGAAAATGAGCGAATGAGTAAATGAGGAAATTGCCCGTGTGGCACAGCCGCCCCCGGGCTGTGCGCCGTCCCGCCTTGCGGGACGCCAGAACCTAGCCCGGCACGTGAGTGCCGGGTTGAGGCGCCCTGTCATGCTGGCCAAGCGCGACCGGCTTCGAGCGCAGCGGGAGGGCAAGGGAGCGCGCCGGCCCGCTCACGCGATGACTCGATCTAGAAGTGGTCTTGGTGCTCGAACTCCACCGCCGCTTGCGCCTCGGGCAGGCTGGCGCTGCTCTTCCAGGCTGTGGTCTGCCAGTTGTCGGCGAGCTTGCCGGTGGGGATCCACGGCGGTACCTCGATGAGCAGGAAGCGGCCCAGGGAGTGGACAAAGGGCTCGTAAAGGCGGCGCAACTCCCGCAGCCGCAGCTCCGCCTCAGGGGTGTGGCTGAGGTGAAGCCCCGCCACGTCCAGGCTCGTCCGCAGCCGCGCCAGCTCGGCCGCCGGCAACCGGTCCGTCTCCGGCTGGCGCGGCTGCCGCACGAAGATCTGGGCCAGGTCCACCACCGCGTGCCGCGCGATCGCGAAGGTCAGCAGGGCCTGCTCCTTCGGGATCCCCTCGATGCCGGCGATGACCAGCGCCGAGGTGTCGAGCACCGCGGTGAGCGCCGCCAGCCACGACTGGTTGCTGTGCTGCGAGCGGAAGTAGCACAGCACCGCGTAAGAGAGGTGGCTCTCCATCAGGTCCGCTCCCCAGCGCTCCCAGTCGGCGAGCAGGTGCTGCAGCGCCTCCCGGCCGCCGTCGCGGCCGTGCCGCCGCAGCAACTCGCCCGCGGTGGGCGGCGAACCCGCCCGCGCGTCGAGCAGCGAGATGCTGACCTCGCGCCGCGAGAACGCCTGGTACACCACCGGCAGGTAGCCGATCACCACCGCCAGGAAGCCGAAGCCCACCCCGCCCTCGCTGGCCACCAGCGCCCGCGCCACCGCCGTCCGCGGCACCACGTCTCCCAGCCCGATGGTGAAGAAGCTGGTGCCGCTCAGGTAGAGATCGGTCCAGAAGCTGGTGCTGGCGCCTTCGGGCGCGCTGATCTGCGATCCCGCCGCGTACTGCAGCAGTCCGAAGCCGGTGATCAGGCCCAGGGCCCACACCCCCAGCAGCACGATCAGCGAGAGCGGCCCGAAGTACGCCAGGAACAACTCCCGCTGCTTGCGCGGGCAGCGGCCCGCCAGCTTGCTCCACGGCCACCAGGTGGCGAGGTAGAAGAGCCGCGTCAGGCGGAAGTGCCGCGTCACCCGCCGCGGCAGCACGATGGTCTCGAAGGCGTCGCGCAGGATCCCGCCCAGCAGCAGCGCCCCCACGATGCCGGCCAGGACTCGCATGGCTAGAGCATTGTAGATGGCCTGCGCGGCCAACGGTCGCAAATGCTGCGTCGGACGTCTGGGGTCCTACCATCGCCCGGTGACGCTCGTCACAGCGCGCGGCCGGCCATCTGCGCCACAATCTCGTCTCACGACATGGCAACCAGCTTCCACGTTTCCGTGACCTGTCCCAACCAGGCCTGCCAGTGTCCCATCCCCTTGGGCTGCCTGGAGAAGGACGGATGCAGCCGCGCTCCCGCCGACTGGGACCACCACGAGCTGGTCTGCCAGCGCTGCGGCACCCGCTTCCAGTTGGTCGCCGAGAACGTTTCCCTGTGGCCCGTGATCAGCAACCCCGACGCCCCGCGCAACCCAACTCCTAACTCCTAACTCCTGACTCCTGCCCCCTGTATACTCGCCGCATGTTCCGCCGCGCGCTGCTCGCGCTCTCCTTAGGTGTCGCCCTCGCCGCGGCCCAGCAGCCCGCGCCCCAACCGCAGTTCTTCCACATCACGCCCGTCCGCCCGGTGGCCGAACTGCGGGCGGAAGCCCTCAAGGCGCAGCCGCCGGTGGAGCAGGGAAGCTCCCGCTCCCCCGAGCTGGTCGAGCTGGTCGCCCTCGACCCCACCATCCACCTCGATATCCGCTATGCCAGCGCGCGCAACTTCCTGGGCACGCCCGTCTACGAGCAGGCGCGCGCCTTCCTCCAGCGCCCCGCCGCCGAGGCCCTGGTGCGCGCCAACCGGAAGCTGCGCGCCCAGGGCTATGGCCTGCTCATCCACGACGCCTACCGTCCCTGGTACGTCACCAAGATCTTCTGGGACGCCACCCCGCCCGACAAGCACGAGTTCGTCGCCGACCCCCGCGAAGGCTCGCGCCACAACCGCGGCTGCGCCGTCGACCTCACCCTCTACGACCTGAAGACCGGCCAGGCGGTCGCGATGCCCAGCCTCTACGACGAGATGACCCCGCGCGCCTACTCCGACTACCAGGGCGGCACCGCCGAAGAGAACGCCCACCGCGCCCTGCTCAAGCAGGCCCTGGAGGCCGAAGGCTTCACCCAGCTCCCCAACGAGTGGTGGCACTTCGACTACAAGGACTGGAAGCTCTACCCCATCCTCAACCTGCCCTTCGACCGCATCCCCAGGTAGCGGCGTATATCCCTCGGACGAGGCAGCCCAAATGTGGTATAAACCACGGCTGCTCCTACTTTCTTGGAGGACAAGGTGAATCGGAACAAGGTGATCCTGCTTCTGCTCATTCTCACGTTGGCTGTCTGCAGCGCCTCGGCCCAAACCGATTGGAAGGGCTTCTACCTGGGTGGCAACGCGGGCGGCAATCTGAGCCGTACCGACGCCACCACCACTACCGTCTTCAGTCCCACCGGCTACTTCGCGAGCTCCAGCGTGCCCGCCATCGCGGCCCTGAGCCCGCAGCGTCCCGACTCCAACGGCTTCGTGGGCGGCGGCCAGGCAGGCTACAACTTCCAGAGTGGCGCCCTGGTCTTCGGCCTGGAAGCCGACATCGGCGCCATGACCGGCAGCGACACTCGCACCGCCACCGGCGTCTATCCCTGCTGCGCGCCCACCAACTTCACGCTGGCACAGCGCATGGAGCACCAGTGGCTGTTCACCGTCCGCCCCCGCGTCGGCGCCACCTTCGGCCGCGCCCTCTTTTATGTCACCGGCGGCCTGGCGGTCACCAACCTCAACTACCGTGCCACCTTCACCGACACCTTCGCCACCGCCCTCGAGACCGGGCGCATCGACGAGACCAAGGCCGGATGGACCGCGGGCGGCGGCCTCGAGTACCAGGTGCGCCAGCACTGGTCGGTGAAGGGCGAGTACCTCTACGCCGACTTCGGCGATGAGACCGTCACCAGCACCAATCTGACCGCCTTCACGCCGCCCATCGCCTTCCCCACGAACGTCTTCACTCACACCGCCGATCTGCGCAGCCACATCTTCCGCTTCGGCTTCAACTACCGCTTCTGACGGTTCGCTGACCACCGCGGCCGGCGCCTCTGTGCCGGCCGTTTCTTCTCTTCTTCCTTGCGGTTTCGCCCAGCCCTTGGTGTGCCTGTGGTGAGGTCTTCCCGCTCCTTGCTAGAATCCTCGCGTGCCCTCTCACCGCCTGTCGCTGCTCCTGGTTGTGCTGCTGGCGCTGCCGCTCTGCGCTCAGCAGCCCGCCGCGCAGAAAGCCTCCTGGGAGCAGCTCAGCGACCAGGTCAAGGCGCTCTACGCCGCCGGCCGCTACGAAGAAGCAGTCCCGCTGGCCCAGCAGGCGCTGCAGGCAGCGGAGAGCCAGTTCGGCTCCGACGGTCCCGAGGCCGGCACCTGCGTCAACAACCTGGCGCTGCTCTACAAGGAGTTGGGGCGCTATGACCAGGCCGAGCCCCTCTTCCTGCGCGCCCTGCGCATCGCCGAAGAAAGCGCCGGGCCCGACGCTCCCCTCACCGCCATCGCCCTCAGCAACCTCGCCGGCCTCTACAGCGAGCAGGGGCGCTACGCCGAGGCCGAGCCCCTGCTGCGCCGCGCCCTGCGCATCAAGGAGGAAGCCCTCGGCCCCGAGGACCCCAGCGTCGCCCTCTCCCTCAACAACCTGGCCGAACTCCTGCGCGAGCAGGGCCGCTACGCCGAAGCCGAGCCCCTCTATCGCCGCGCTCTTGTCATCAAGGAGAAGACCCTGGGCCCCGACGCTCCCGGCCTGGCCACCTCGCTCAACAACCTGGCCGCCATGCTCTCCTCGGAGGGCCGCGGCGAAGAGGCCGAGCCCCTCTACCTGCGCGCCCTGCGCATCGATGAGAAGGCGCTGGGGCCCGAGCACCCCCACGTGGCCAGCGACCTCAACAATCTTGCCCTGCTCTACTCCGAGCAACGGCGCTACGCCGAGGCCGAGCCCCTGGCCCGCCGCTCCCTCGCCATCGTGGAGAAGGTCTACGGTCCCAACCATCCCTACGTGGCCATGGCCTTGAACAACCTGGGCCTGCTCTACTCCGCGCTGGACCGCGACGCCGAGGCCCAGCCCTTCTACGAGCGCGCCCTCGCCATCGACGAGAAGGCGCTGGGCCCCGACCATCCCCGCCTGGCCACCGACCTCGGCAACCTCGCCGCTCTCTACTTCGGGCGCCAGCAGCCCCAGGCCGCCCAGCCCCTCTTCGCCCGCTTCCTCGATACCCTCTTCCGCCGCTTCCAGTACAACTTCACCTACATGGGCGAGAAGGAGCGGCTGCAGTTCCTGCAGACGGTGGCGGTGAACTTTCCTGCCTACTTCAGCTTCTGCACCCTCTACGCCGGGAAGATGCCGGAGCTGCGCGCCAGCTTCTACGACACCCTGCTTTGGGAGAAGGGCTTCATCGGCCAGAGCATCGCCGCGCTGCGCGCGCGCATCGCCGCCGGCGGCGACCGCGAGGCCCTGGCCCAGCTCGACCAGCTCACCGTCCTCAAGCAGCAGTTGGCGGCGCTGCTCAACCAGCCCGGGCCCGACCGCGCCGCCTGGGAGAAGCAGGTCGCCGCCCTGCAGGCCCAGGCCGACCAGCTCGAGCAACTGCTGGTGCGCCGCTCCTCCGCCTGGCAGCAGGACAAGCGGCTGGAGCGGGTCACCTGGCGCGACGTGCAGCAGGCTCTCCGCCCCGGCGAGGCCGCCGTCGAGCTGGTGCGCTTCGATCTCTACGACGGCCGCCACTGGACCGGCGGCTCCCGCTACGTCGCCCTCATCGTCACTCCCGAGACCCGCGACGCTCCCCAGCTCATCGTCGTCGGCGACGCCGCCCGCCTGGAGGGCGCCCCCCTCCTCCAGTTCCAGCAGGACGTCGAGCAGCGCGGCATGGAGACGGTGCCCGGGCCCGCTCCCGTGGTCGCCCCCGGCGCCCAGGCCTACGACCTCTTCTGGAAGCCGCTGGCCGCCGCCCTCGCCGGCCGCTCTCGCGTCTATCTTTCTCCCGACGGCGTGTACAACCAGTTGCCCCTGGGTCTGCTGCCCACTCCCGCCGGCAAGCTGCTGATGCAGCAGGTGGACCTGCGCCTGCTCTCCAGCACCAAGGATCTACTGCGCCCGGCCTCCCCTCCCGCCGCCGAGCAGGCTGTGCTGGTCGGCGATCCCCAGTTCTCTTTGACCGCGGAGCAGCAGCGCGCCGCCCTCGCCCGCCTCGAGAGGTCCGGGGAAAAACCGCCGCCCGGGCTGCTGGCCGCGCTGGCGCGCGACCAGGGCCCCACCCGCTCCCGCGACCTGCAGGCGCGGGGCGGCTGCCAACCGCCGCCGCCCCAGGGCGGCGTGCTCTGTCCGCTGCCCGGCACCGGCGCCGAGGTGCAGTCGGTGGCCGCCCTGCTCGCCGAGCAGCACTGGCAGGTCGCGGTCTATCGCGGCGCCGAGGCCCTGGAGGAGGCGGTCAAGGCCGTGCATCATCCCCGCCTGCTGCACCTGGCCACTCACGGTTTCTTCCTCTCCGACCAGCAGGTCCAGCAGAAGGGAAGCGGCCTGGGCTTCCAGGCGCCCAGCAGCCTGGAGGACCCCATGCTGCGCTCCGGGCTGCTGTTTGCCGGCGCCGACCGCGCTTACCGCCATGATCCCGCCGTCCCCGGCCTCGACGACGGCGTGCTCACCGCCTCCGAGGCCTCCACCCTCGACCTGCAGGGCACCGAACTGGTGGTGCTCTCCGCCTGCGAGACCGGGCTGGGCCAGGTCGAGGCCGGCGAAGGTGTCTTCGGACTGCGCCGCGCCCTGCAGATCGCCGGCGCCCAGTCCGTCCTCATGACCCTGTGGTCCGTCCCCGACCGCGAGACCCAGGAACTGATGACCCGCTTCTACCGCCATTGGCTCGCCGGCGCCGAGAAGCACCGCGCCCTGGAGCAGGCGCAGATGGAAGAGCGCGAGGTCGTCCGCCAACGCTATGGCCGCGACCTTCCTTATTACTGGGGCGCCTTTGTGCTGGTGGGGAAGTAGCGCCGGCGTCTGCAGGTTTTTGTCAGCAAAGGCGTCTCTCTAGGGTCATCTTGCTGTTCCCAGACACTCCCCGGCCGGCTTGCGGCAAAAACCTAATCGACTGAAAACAGAGCCCCTACGCCTTCCGCCCTCTCCTCCTACTTTTTGGTAGGCCGCGTGCTATCTTCTTCATATAATGTGCGCCGCTTGGGGTACCTGTGCGCGCGCCCGCGGGGCGGGATTGGGCCGGGGAATGGAGGGAACCGTGAAGAAACAGAAGGGCTTCTCCCTGATCGAGCTGCTGATCGTGGTGGCCATCATCCTGATCATCGCCGCCATCGCCATTCCCAACCTGCTGCGCTCGCGCATCGCCGCCAACGAAGCCTCGGCGGTGGGCTCCATCCGCACCATCAACACCGCCGAAGTCACCTACTCCTCCACCTACGGCACCGGCTTCGCTCCGCTCACCAATCTGGGCGGTCCCGACCCCTGCCCCAACCCGCCCACGCCCGCCAGCGCCTGCCTGGTCGACGAGACCCTCTCCATCACCCGGCGCAAGAGCGGCTACCGCTTCCGTACCGCCACGCCGGGCGCCCTGGGCACCACCGCCGCTCCTAACGTCCTCTACAGCGTGACCGCCAACCCGCTCACCGTCGGTCAGACCGGGGTGCGGTTCTTCTTCTCCGACGAGTCGGGGGTGATCCGCTTCAACGCCACCGCCGCCGCCACCTCCGTGGACGCGCCGCTGCAGTAGGCGCGCAGCGACGGCTGGCGCCGCCCAGCCGCCACGGCCAGGCGCGTGCCCCCTATATACTGGGCCGATGATCCGTCTCACCGTGATGTACCCGGCGACGCCCGGCTCCAGCTTTGACTGGAGTCACTACCTCGGACCCCACCTCGCGCTGGCGCGCCAGTTGCTATCCCCCTTTGGTCTGCTGCGCATCGAGATCGATCGCGGGGTGGCCGGGTTTCCGCCGGGGACGCCTCTCCATTTCCATGCTATCGGCCACCTGTTCTTTTCCTCCGCCGGCGAACTGGAGCGCGCCATGGCCGCGACCGCTCCTCAACTCCTCGCCGACCAGCGCAAGTACTTCAGCGGAGAGAGCGTCGTCCAGGTCAACGAAGTGGTTGGGACCCAGGCGCCGGCTGAGAGACGCGGAGGCGCGAGCGACTAGAGTGCCGGTTACTGAGTACCGAGTACTGAGTACTGAGTACTGAGTACCGAGTACTGCTCTTGCTTTGTCATCCTGAGCGAGCGCCGAGAGTGCCGAGTACTGAGTACCGAGTACTGCTCTTGCTTTGTCATCCTGAGCGAGCGCCGCCTTGCGGCTTTGCCGCAAGGCGGCGCGAGTCGAAGGACCCCTATCCGCCACCCCGCCCTCCAGGATTGTCATCCCGAGAAGCGCAGCGACGAGGGATCTGCTGTGGCTTTTCAAATCACCCGATCACCCGATCACCCTCGTTCCCGATCCCAAACAGCACGCCCTATCTCCTCTTGCCTTCCGCCCCGTCCAGGCGCACAATTCCTTTTTCCCGGCCCTTATTTCACCGCGCAGGAGGTTCTCATGCGCCGCTTTGCCTGGGCCCTGCTCTTCGCGCTGGCGCTCACCTCCGCGCCCGCGCTGCCCCCGGCGCAGACCTCTCCTCCGCCCACCACCCAGAGCCAGGGCAATCCCAACGTCAAGGTGTGGGTCAACACCAAGACCGGGGTGTACCACTGTCCCGGCAAGCAGGGCCAGTTCATGTCCCAGAAGGAAGCCCAAGCCCACGGCTACCGCGCGGCGTACGGAAAGGTGTGCCAATGAAGGTGCGCCTTGTGAGGTAAGCCAGAATGCAGGCTCAGAATCCAAACGCGATCATAGGCGACATAGATGCGCACATACAGAAATCGGGAGTCACAAACCCAAACTGGTATGTTGGCGTCACCTCCGACATTGAAGCACGCCTCTTTGGAGACCGCCGAGTTCCGCGGGAGAATTACTGCTGGATTTGCCGTCGTGCGACAAGCTCCGACCAAGCTCGTGCGGTTGAGGACGCCTATCGCAGGGCGGGATGCAAGGGATCGGGCGGAGGTGGTGACGACACGGCCTTCTACGTGTATGCATACGTAATTACTTCCCAAACGGCGGAGTAGCTACGAACTGCACTCATCAAACTTTATGCAAGACTCCAATGGCTCGACGTTCTATGGTCAGCGGCTGATTCTGTTGCGACATTCCCAACGATAGGTGACAGCATGAAAGTCGTTCCGTGGCTCGCAATTCTCACGATTGGAGTACCGCTCGCAATCGCGCAACAAGATCTTGGAAACAGCAAACTACCCGTCGCAACCCAGTGGACGCTGGACGCTGCTGGTCCCACTCAGAGGTCCGCTATTAGATCCGTCGTATTGCTCTATTGTCCCCTAACCAATAAGAAGGGTACGGGCTTTGTGCTCAAGAACGGCTTGATTGTCACTAACAACCACGTCGTGGAAGGCTGCACCGTGGAACGACTTCAAGGCGTCACTTCGGGAGGGGAAGCGGTTGTGTTTCGGAAGATGGCGACTGATCCAGATGTAGACCTGGCCGCGTTGCGCCCGACCGAAGCATTGAAGGGCGGACTGGAACTCGCAGACGCTAAAGACCCCGACTTGGGCATGGCCGTCTCAACCTGGGGTTATCCGCTCATTTACAACGGACCGGCGCCTCTGCTCAGTGTAGGGTATGTGGCCGGCTTCAGCGAGGACGTCTCCAACGGCAAACGTGTCAAGCACCTGGTCATTAATGGCGCCTTCAATCCGGGCAATTCTGGAGGCCCATTGTTCAAAGCGAATGATAATAAGGTCATAGGAGTTGTGGTAGCCAAGTTTCACCTGTACCCGCCAATCGTACGGAATGCTATCGAGGCACTGGCCCGCAACAAAACGGGTGTCGTCTATACGGCGACTGACCCTCAGGGAAACCAGAAAAGCTTTGCGGAATCTGAGATTGTGGCTATGGTGCTTGATCAGTATTACACCTTCACTCAGGTCATGATTGGCGAAGCGATATCGGTCTCGGAGGTCCGCGCATTCCTCAAGGCGCACGAAATGGAGTTGCGTTAGCGCGCCGTTACTAGCCGGGCCTTTCCTCTGTGTCCTCTGTGGTTGAATTCCGTGGGGTGAACTGCACCAAACTTCGGCATTGACCCGGCCCCTGCGCCCGCGTACTCTCCCTGCACTGCAGTACCCAGCCAAGAACCACACCAGCCCAAAAAACCAGTGCGGAGTACTCGGTACTCAGTACTCAGAGAACTTGCGCCCCGAAGGGGCGATTGAGAATAGCCCGGCACGCGGTAGTCCAGGGCTTTAGCCCTGGATTGGGCTTCAGCCCAATGCCGGGTTGGCGGCCGGGAACGATCCCGCGCCGACCGGCCGCGCTCCCGCAACGCGGGAGAGCGGGCAATGGGAGGCGCGGCGCGCGGGCGCAGGAAACGGGTGGGGCCGAGGGCCGTTCTTAGCCCGCCCTGAGCGGGAGCGAAGGGACCGAAAGCCGAGGACCGAGGGCCAACGACCAACGACCGCCCTGTGGAAATCAAGAAATGAATAAATCAATAAATCAACAATTCGGCTCCCCGCCGGCTCCGCCGGCGGAGATCCGCTTCCACCGCGGCTTTCCGCCCACCCGCCCCGTATCCTTCCAATCAACAAGTGGGATACAATATATAGAGGTAGTTACTTGACAGCCCCAATAGAGAGGAGTACTGTGCCGTTCCACGAGCTGTTCTGCGGCGGTTGAGGTGACCGTCGCCGGGCCCTTGAGATCGGGGAGCTTTGCGGTGGCCTCCGCCGGACTTGCCGCCCGCCGGGGACAACAGCCTGTTTGACAACCTTGGACCCCTTTGGTTCCAGCCGCCCTTGTGAGGGCGGACTTTTCCTTATTGCCTCCGGCTCCCCGGCCGTGGGCAGAAAGGGACCCATGACGATGGAAGCGACACCCCGGTACGTTCCCGGCCCCGCCACCGAGATGGCCGCCGCGGTCGAGGCGCGCCTGACCTGGTCGCGCTGGACGCGTTGCGACTCCAGCACCAGCCTGGCCCTGGCGCCCCACCAGCCCGGCCTCTTCGCCTTGGCAGAAGAGGTGGTGCCGGTGGGCGAGGAGGGCACGCGCCGGCTGCTGGCGGTCTTCGAGATCGGGCGCGCCGACGACCTGGCCCAGGCGCTGGGCCGGCTGTTCACGGCCGCCAGCCCCTGGCGTGAGCATCTGGCCGCGGGGCGCTGCTTCCTGCGCTATGCGGTGGTGGCCAACCTGGCCGAGCGCGACGCCGCCCACGCCGCGCTGCTGGCCTGGCTGGCGCAGGCCGCCGAGCTGCCTGCGGCGCGCTCCGCGCCGCAGAACGAAGCCGAGGCCGGGCACGCCGCCGTCGCCCCGGCCGACCTGCCGGCCCCGCGCGCGGCCGCGCCCGCGGCTCCGGCCTCCACCGCGGTGGGGCCTCCGGCGGCGCTGCCCGCGGGCTTTTGAGGAGCGCGCTGCATAACCCGAATTCGTCGCCGCACGATAGAGATTTGAAGGAGAATGGAAATGGCCGACGTTGCGAAGATCCCCGGTATCCAGATGAATCCCGAGACCAAGAGCCAGAGCGCGCCTCCCGCGCCCTCCAGAATGAAGCCGGCCGCCCCCGGCTTGAGCTTCCGCCGCCTCTTCACCAAGCCCGGCGTCTCCCCTTATGACGAGGTGGAGTGGGAGCGGCGCCTCGCCCAGATCACCGACGCCGAGGGCAACGTCATCTTCGAGCAGAAGGAGGTGGAGGTCCCCAAGGACTGGTCCATGACCGCCACCAACATCGTGGCCTCCAAGTACCTGCACGGGCGGCTGGGGACGGCGGAGCGGGAGAGCGGGGCGCGCCAGCTCATCGCGCGCGTCGCCGAGACCATCCGCGACTGGGGCGTGGCCGGAGGCTACTTCCACTCGGCCGAGGACGCAGCCACCTTCCACGACGAACTGGTCTTTCTGCTGGTGCACCAGTACGCCGCCTTCAATTCGCCGGTGTGGTTCAACGTGGGCTGCGACCGCATCGAGCCCCAGGCCGACGCCCAGAACTGGCACTGGAACTTCGAGTCGGGGCGGGTGGAGTTCGGGGTCACCGGCTACAAGCGCCCGCAGTGCTCCGCCTGCTTCATCAACTCGGTGCACGATTCGCTGGACTCCATCCTCACCCTGGCCAAGACCGAGGGCATGCTCTTCAAGTGGGGCTCGGGGACGGGGACGAACCTGTCGCCGCTGCGGTCGTCGACCGAAGGCCTGTCGGGCGGCGGCACCGCGAGCGGCCCGCTCAGCTTCATGAAGGGCTTCGACGCCTTCGCCGGCGTGATCAAGAGCGGCGGCAAGACCCGCCGCGCCGCCAAGATGGTGATCCTCAACATCGACCACCCCGACATCGTGGACTTCATCGAGTGCAAGGCCAAGGAGGAAGCCAAGGCTTGGACGCTGGTGCAGCAGGGCTACGACGGGAGCGGCCCGGATTCCGAGGCCTACAGCTCCATCTTCTTCCAGAACGCCAACAACTCGGTGCGCGTGACCGACGAGTTCATGTACGCGGTGGAGCGCGACGCCGATTTCTCCACCCGCGCCATCAAGGACGGCCGCATCATCAAGACCTACAAGGCCCGCGACCTCATGCGCAAGATCGCCGAAGCCACCTGGCAGTGCGGCGATCCCGGCATGCAGTTCGACTCCACCATCAACCGCTGGCACACCTCCAAGAATTCTTCCCGGATCAATGCCAGCAATCCCTGCAGTGAATACATGTTCATAGATGATTCGGCGTGCAACCTGGCGTCGCTGAACCTAATGAAGTTCGCGCCCAACGGCAGCTTCGATGTCGAGGCCTACCGGCACGCGGTGGACGTAGTCATCACGGCGCAGGAGATTCTGGTCGACAACGCCGGCTATCCCACCCAGTCCATCAACCAGAACTCGCACGACTACCGGCCACTGGGCCTGGGCTACGCCAACCTGGGCGCGCTGCTGATGGCCGCCGGCCTGCCCTACGACTCCGCCGCCGGCCGCGACTACGCCGCCTGCGTGACCGCCATCATGTGCGGCCAGGCGTATCTGCAGTCCTCGCGCGTGGCCGAACTCTGCCCGCCGCTCGCGCCCTGCACCGACACGGTCGAGACCCGCCTGGGCGTCACCGCGGCCGAGCAGATGCCGGGCTCCGCCTGCCCCGGCTTCTACATCAACCGCGAGCCTTTCCTGGACGTGGTGCGCATGCACCGCGCCTCGGTCAACAACATCCAGCGCGCCAACGTGCCGGCCGCGCTCTACGACGGCTCCCGCGCCTGCTGGGACGAGGCCCTGGCCCACGGCGAGAAGCACGGCTACCGCAACTCCCAGGTCACCGTGCTGGCTCCCACCGGCACCATCGGCTTCATGATGGACTGCGACACCACCGGGGTCGAGCCCGACCTGGCCCTGGTGAAGTACAAGAAGCTGGTGGGCGGCGGTATGATCAAGATCGTGAACCAGACCGTGCCCGCGGCCCTGTTCAAGCTGGGCTACGACCACGACCAGGTCAACGCCATCGTCAGCTACATCGACGCCACCGGCACCATCGAGGGCGCTCCTCACATCAAGGACGAAGACCTGCCCGTCTTCGATTGCTCCTTCAAGCCGGCCAAGGGCACGCGCTCCATCGCCGCCATGGGCCACGTGCGCATGATGGCGGCGGTCCAGCCCTTCATCTCCGGCGCCATCTCCAAGACCGTGAACCTGCCCGAGGCCGCCACCGTCGAGGAGATCATGGAAGCCTACCAGCAGTCCTGGAAGCTGGGACTGAAGGCGGTGGCCATCTACCGCGACGGCTGCAAGAAGGCGCAGCCACTCTCCGCCGCCGGCACCGCCACCGCGCTCTCCACCAAGGGCGGCGCGGCCGTCGCTCCCGAAGTGCAGGACGACACCAACGCTCCGCCGCGCGCCGTCCGCCACAAGCTGCCCGACGAGCGCTTCTCCATCACCCACAAGTTCAACGTGGGCGGACACGAGGGCTACCTCACCGTGGGCTGCTATCCCGACGGAAGCCCGGGCGAGATCTTCATCACCATGGCCAAGGAAGGCTCGACGGTCAGCGGGCTGATGGACAGCTTCGCCTGCGCGGCCTCGATCGCGCTGCAGCACGGCGTGCCGCTGAAGCTGCTGTGCGAGAAGTTCGCGCACACCCGTTTCGAGCCCTCGGGCTGGAGCTCCAACCCCGACATCGGCTACGCCAAGTCCATCATGGACTACATCTTCCGCTGGCTCTCGCTGCGCTTCTTGACCGGCCAGCAGCAGATGCTCTTCGAGGGCCTGCGTCCCAAGACCGCGTTGCCGGCTCCCGCGGAAGAGAACGGTAGCGCGGCTCCTTCGGCGCCTTCGCCGACGACCGACGACCGAAGGCCGACGACCTCCAAGTATCACGCCTCCGACGCGCTGAAGGACCTGGTGGACATGGGCGACGCGCCCTCCTGCCACGTCTGCGGCGCCATCATGACGCGGAACGGCTCGTGCTATCGCTGCATGTCCTGCGGCTCGACCAGCGGGTGCTCGTAGAGCAGTGGATAGTGAATAGTGGATGGTGGATAGTCTCGGAGGTGAAGAGGCAAGTCTGGGAGCTAGCGGCTAGGGTTTGTGGGTTTTCTATCCACTATCCACAATCCACTATCCACTTGCCTCCAGGGGTCCGCTGTGAGCAGTCAACCAGCTGTTTCCAGGAGGACTTCCATGGCGTGTGACGTACTGCACAACCTGCAGGAGAGCCTGGTGGTGGCGGTGGAGGAGCAACTGGAGCAGATCCGGCGGACGCGGCAGGCCTTCGACCAGGGCCCCGAGCCCTGGCAGCGCGAGCTGGGACGGCTGGAGACGGCCGAGCGCAAGGTGGTGGACCTGTGGTCGGCGTTCCTCGACCACCGCGAGCAGCACGGCTGCGAACTGGCGTCCCGCTGGTTAGGATACACAGCTTAACCGCCGAGAACGCAGAGACCGCCGAGGGATTGTGTAGGGGCGGATCTTCGATCCGCCCAGGCGCCGGAACGGCGCAGGTTTTTGGTTGTAACTGAGTACCGAGTACTGAGTA
>DASPRL010000289.1 GCA_035624475.1 Terriglobales bacterium | reverse complement strand
CGCCGAGGCCGGCGGCGCCGTCCTGCTGGTCTCGCAGTTCACCCTCTATGGCGACGTGCGCCGCGGCAAGCGCCCCTCCTTCGACGCCGCCGCCCGCCCCGAGCACGCGCGCCCGCTCTATGAGCGCTTCGTGGCGCGCCTACGCGCCGCCGGCCTTACCTGCCAGACCGGCCGCTTCCAGGAGAGGATGGAGGTCGAACTGGTGAACGACGGCCCGGTCACCATCCTGCTGGATTCGGAGAAGACCTTCTGAGAAGAAAGCGTTGGCTTCGAGCTCTTAGCTGGTAGCGGAGCCCGGCTGGCCTGGGGCCAAGAGCCGAGCTAAGAGCTAAGAGCTGCCTTGGCCCGCCGCCGCTTCAGCGCGACTCCCGCGATCACCTGCAGCACGAACGACGATCCCAGGAGGACGAAGAACCATGGCAGCTTCAGCGTGACCGCGAAGGCAGCCACCGAGAGCGCCATCACCCAGATCATGGTTTCCCCGAAGAGGCCCTCCAGCCAGTCCGGCCGGGCTCCCGCGGCCGGCACCCGCGGCCGCAGCGCCGGCAGCAGCCGCGGTACCGCCGCCAGGTAGGCGCGGTAGCTCTCGCCCTGGCCCGCCAGCAGCTCCGCCTCCTCCCGCCCGATCAGCCGCAGCACCACGAACAGCATCCCCAGCAGCAGCACGAAGAATCCGGTGCGGCTGGCCATGGCGCCCATGCCCACCGCCAGCAGGAGGTTCCCCAGGTAGAGCGGGTTGCGCACGTAGCGGTAGGGGCCGTCGGCGACCAGGCGCTCGCTGTGCACCTTCTTGTCGGCCATCACCTGCACGCTGAGGTAGGCCGTGCCCCAGGAGCGCAGCAGCGCCCCCAGCGCGATGACCGCCGCCGCGGCCGCGAAGCTGGCGTGGATGGCGAGCGAGTCGGGGATCTGGGCCGCGGTCTTGTACCGGCCGCTCAAAAGGAAGAGCCAGGCCACGAAGTTGAGATGGTCGACCGAGTAGAGCGTGAAGGCCAGCCAGAAGCACATCCCGATGAGGAAGGCGCGGAAGCGGAATTCGAAGAGGGTGGCGCGCATGAGGATAGGGTCCCGTCAGGCGCCGGCGCGCAGGATGGCGTCGGCGATCTTCACGGCGTCCGCCGCCGGGCGCACGTCGTGGACGCGCACGAGGTGGGCGCCCGCCAGCACGCATGCCGTCACCGCAGCCAGGGTGCCGTGGAGGCGCTCTTCCGCGGGCAGGTCCTGGCCGGCGCGCGCCAGCGTCCGCCCCAGGAAGGACTTGCGCGAGGTCCCCGCCAGGATGGGGAAGTCGAGCCGCGCCAGCTCACCCAGCCGCGCCAGCAGCGAATAGTTCTGGTCATAATTCTTGCCGAAGCCGAAGCCGGGATCGAGAACGATGTGATCGCGGGCCACCCCCGAGCCCATGGCCACCATCGCCCACTCCGCCAGCTCGCGCCGGACCAGGCCCATCAGGTCGTCCACCGGGGGCAGGGAACGCCACTCCTCCGGGCGCCCGCGCATGTGCATGAGGACGGCGCCGCAGCCCAGCGTGGCCACCATCTGCGCCATGCCCGGGTCCCAGCGGAAGGCGCTCACGTCGTTGACGATCTCGGCGCCCGCCGCCACCGCCTCGCGCGCGACCCCGGACCTGTAGGTATCCACGGAGATGAGCGTGCCCGGGCGCTGGTGACGGATGTCCTCGATCACCGGCAGCACCCGGCGCAACTCTTCGGCCTCGCTGACCCCGGCGGCGGCCCCGGGCGAGACCCGCGCTCCCGGCCGCGTGGACTCCCCGCCGATGTCGATCAGGTCGGCGCCCTCCTCCAGCATCTCCAGGGCGCGGCCTGCAGCCCGCTCGCGGCCGAGGAACTTGCCCCCATCGGAGAACGAGTCGGGAGTGACGTTGAGCACCCCCATCACCAGGGTGCGCTCTCCCAGCGCCAGTTCGCGCGTGCGCAGCTTCCATGTGAACCGCGGCCGAGTCATCCAAGACATTGTAGATTGCAGCTTTCAGATTGCAGATTTTTCTATAGCCCTGACCCAATCTGCAATCTTAAATCTTCAATCTGCAATCGTCGCTTTCCCGCTAGTGCTACAATCCCCGCAGACGATGCCCCGCCTCCGCATACTCCTGGCTGCGCTTCTGCTGCTGTCACTGGCGGCGGCGCCCGCCTCCGCGCGCAAGAAGCCCAGGCCGGAGGAGCGCCAGAGGGCCCTGGCGGCCCGCATCGACAGGATCCTGGCCGAGCCCGAGGCCGGCCGCGCCTTCTGGGGCATCGAGATCCGCGCGGCCGACGGCCGCCTGCTCTACTCCCGCAACCCCGACAAGCTCTTCACCCCGGCCTCCAACACCAAGTTGTTCACCACGGCCGCGGCGCTCGCTCTGATCGGTCCGGAATACAAGTTCCAGACCACGGTGGAGACCGCGGGCACGCTCGACACCCACGGCCGTCTGGCGGGCGACCTGGTGCTGGTGGGCCGCGGCGACCCCAACCTCTCGGGCCGCAACCTGCCCTTCAAGGTCCGCACCCAGCGCGACCAGCCCCCCGACAAGGTCCTGGAGGACCTGGCCGACCAGATCGTGCAGAAGGGCGTGAAGTACGTGGACGGCGACGTGGTCGGCGACGACAGCTTCTACGCCTTCGAGCGCTACGGGGAAGGCTGGTCGCAGGAGGACCTGGCCACGCAGTGGGGCGCTCCCGTCTCCGCGCTCACCATCAACGACAACGTGCTCACGGTGAAGGTGCTGCCCGGCGACCGTCCTGGGAGAAGGCCTTCGTCTCCATCGATCCTTTCGCCGACTATTACCGGGTGGACAACCGCATCATCACCACACCCCCGGGCACGGGCCCGCGCCGCGTCGACTTCCGCCGCGAGCCCGGTTCCGACCGCCTGGTGCTGTGGGGCTACATCCCGGTGGACGACCCCGGGGGCGCCGAGCAACTCGCCATCGAGGACCCCGCCCAGTTCGCCGCCGATCTCTTCCGCACCCTGCTGGAGAAGCGGGGGGTGGTGATCTACGGCAAGACCCGCGCCCGCCACACCGAGCTGGCCAGCCTCTCCACCTTCAGCGTGACCACGCTGGCGCCCGCCTCGGGCGGTCCCACCCGCGCGCCCAGCTCGCTCAACCCGCCGCTGGTGCTGGCTTCCCACCAGTCGCAGGCGCTGCTCGACGACCTCACCGTCACCAACAAGGT
>DASPRL010000288.1 GCA_035624475.1 Terriglobales bacterium | reverse complement strand
CGTGGGGCAACTGGCGGAGACCAAGGTCACCCTCGACCATTTCACCGAGGGCCTGGGGCAGTTGGTGGTGGCGGAGATGCTGCGCAGCGGCGTCTTCGACGAGCACCTGAGGAAGCTGCGGGTGGAGCACCACCGCCGGCGCGACACCCTGGTGGCGGCGCTGCGGCGGGAAGTGCCGCCGCGCGCGCTGGAGTTCTCCGTGCCCGGCGGCGGGCTCTACCTGTGGTGCCGGCTGGCGCCGCATCTGCAGAGCGCGGCGCTGCTGCGTGCGGCCTTGGCGGCGGGCGTGGTGTTCGCCAGCGGCGAACTGTTCTACCCCGATGCCAGCGGCGGCCGCGAATTGCGCTTGTGCTACTCTGCCCTGCCGGTGGACAAGATCGAGGAAGGCGTGCGCCGGCTGGCGCGCAGCCTGGAGTCGGCGGAGTTACGCCGACCCGCGCCCCTGCGCCAGACCGTGCCCATGGTGTGACCCACGCGCCGGAGCCACGGACCCGGCGTAAGATGTAAGCTCCGGCGGAGCGGCAAGCGGGCGCCAGGAGGCGCTCAGGAGTGCGAGGAGATATGGCAGACAACAATGGAAGCGGCCTGCGCCTGAAGACCGGCCTCGCCGAGATGCTCAAGGGCGGGGTGATCATGGACGTCACCAACTCCGAGCAGGCGCGCATCGCCGAGCAGGCGGGAGCAGTGGCGGTGATGGCGCTGGAGCGCGTGCCCGCGCAGATCCGCGCCCAGGGCGGCGTGGCGCGCATGGCCAGCCCACGCAAGATCCGCGAGATCATGGACACGGTCTCCATCCCGGTGATGGCCAAGTGCCGCATCGGGCACTTCGCCGAGGCCCAGATCCTGGAGGCGCTGGGAGTGGACTACGTGGACGAGTCCGAGGTGCTGACCCCGGCCGACGAGGAGCACCACGTGGACAAGCACGCCTTCCAGGTGCCCTTCGTGTGCGGGGCGCGCAACCTGGGCGAGGCGCTGCGGCGCATCGGCGAGGGTGCGGCCATGATCCGCACCAAGGGCGAGGCCGGCACCGGCGACGTGGTGCACGCGGTCAAGCACATGCGCGCCATCATGAAGGAGATGCGCGAGCTGACCGTGCTGCGCGCAGACGAACTGATGGCCCGGGCCAAAGAGTTGGGCGCGCCCTTCGAGCTGGTGCAGATGGTCGCCCGCGAAGGCAGGCTGCCGGTGCCCAACTTTTCCGCCGGCGGCATTGCTACCCCCGCCGACGCTTCCCTGGTGCGGCAACTGGGGGCAGAGGCCATCTTCGTGGGGTCGGGCATCTTCATGAAGAACGCCACCGAGTTCGCCGCCCCCGAGGAGGCGGAGCGGCGCGCTCGCGCCATCGTCAAGGCCTGCACCCACTTCGACGATCCCAAGGTGCTGCTCGAGGTCAGCGAGGACGTGCCCAGCGCCATGCACGGACTGGCGGTGGGCGCGCTGGCGGAAGCGGACCTGTTGCAGAAGCGGGGATGGTAGAGGAGCAGCACTCCGCGATCAGCACCCAGCATTCAGCCCGCCGCGGGGGTCCTTCCTTAGGGCCGGCTAAGCGCTGACGGCGGAGTGCTGAATGCTTCCCATGAAAGTCGGCGTGCTGGCCATCCAGGGCGACTACGACGCGCACAAGCGGCGGCTGGAGGAATTGGGCGCGGAGGTGGCGCTGGTGCGCCAGCCCGAGCAGCTCGACGCCGTGGATGCCCTGGTCATTCCCGGGGGGGAGTCCACCACCTTCCTGAAGTTCCTCGAGCAGGGCGGCTTCCTGGAGAAGCTGCGCGCCTTCGCGCGCGCCAAGCCCACCTTCGGCACCTGCGCGGGCGCCATCCTGCTGGCGAAGGAAGTGGAGAACCCGCGGCAGCCCAGCCTGGAGGCGCTGGACGTGCGCATCCGCCGCAACGCCTACGGGCGGCAGGTGGAGAGTTCCATCCGTGAGGGCGAGACCCGGCTGGCGGGCGGCCCGCTGGAGATGGTCTTCATCCGCGCTCCCCGCTTCGAGCGCGTGGGCGCGGACGTGGAGGTGCTGGCCAGCAGCCAAGGCGAGCCCGTGCTCGTCCGGCAAGACAAGGTGCTGGCCGCCACCTTCCATCCCGAACTGAGCGCGGACCCGCGCGTGCACCAGGAATTCCTGCGCATGATCGCGAACGGACGCGGTTGAGCGCGGCCGCTCCCCTTCCCCTCGTCTTCCCTTCCGCGACGTCCCCGGCTCGAGGTCTGGCATGTCACAAGGTCGTGTGATAACATCTCGCGCCACGCGCACGCTTAGCAACGGCTTGCGGGTTTCTGTGTCCACTCTCGGCTTGGGGAGACGGTAGCTGATGGGTCTGGTTCTGCTGGTCGTCATCTGGCTGATCACCCTGGTAAGTTCCTATTTCTTCTATGCCCACACCTGGTGGTTGCCGCACGCGGCCAGTGCCGCGGCCCCGGCCATCGACCGCCAGTTCGATCTCACCTTTGTGCTCATGGGCATCGTCTTCCTGGCGGCCCAACTGGGGCTGGGGCTGTTCGTGTGGCGCTACCGCGACCGCGGGCAGAAGGCCCACTTCAGCCACGGCAACAACACCCTGGAGTTCACCTGGACGACGCTGACCGCCATCCTCTTCCTGGGGCTGGTGATGGCCAGCAACCGCATCTGGGCGGAGCAGCGCTTCACCCCGCCGCAGCCGGGCGCCATCCAGGTAGAGGCCACGGGGTTGCAGTTCGCCTGGTACTTCCGCTATCCCGGGCCCGACGGCCAGTACGGCCGCACCAAGCCGGAGCTGGAAGACGCCTCGGTGGGCAACGCTGTGGGCATCGATGACGCCGACCCCGCCGGCAAGGACGATGTGGTTTCGGGAGTGATGGTGCTGCCCGTCAACCGCCAGGTGGACCTCACCCTGCGTTCGCAGGACGTGATCCACTCCCTCTTCATCCCCGCCATGCGCTTCAAGCAGGACGCAGTGCCCGGGCTGATGATCCACATGCACTTCACCCCCACCCAGACCGGCGACTACGAGATCGCCTGCGCCGAACTCTGCGGCTTGGGGCACTACAAGATGCACGCCGTGCTCAAGGTGGTCAGCGAACAAGACTTCGCCAAGTGGCTGGCGGAGCGAGAGGCGGAGAAACAGTAAAACCATGGCGACTTCGGAACAGGTCCACGTTCATCCCGCACCGACTGGGTTTATTCGCAAGTATGTTTTCAGCCTCGATCACAAGGTGATCGGCCTGCAGTACTACTTCCTGGCGCTGTTCTCGGTATTTCTAGGAATGGGGCTGTCGCTGCTGATGCGCATCCACCTGGTGTGGCCGGAAGCCCACCTGCCCATCTTCGGCGACATCAAGCCCGAGACCTACCTGGCGCTGCTCACCATGCACGGCACCTTCATGGTCTTCTTCGTGCTGACCACGGCGCCGCAGGGCGGCTTCGGCAATTACATGCTGCCCATCCAGATCGGGGCGCCGGACATGGCCTTCCCGGTGCTCAACATGCTCTCCTTCTGGACCACCTTCCTGGCCCTGGTGGTCATGGTGGCGGCCTTCTTCGTGACCGGGGGCGCGCCCCTGCACGGCTGGACCGGCTACGCTCCGCTGAGCGCCCTGCAATCCTCGGGTCCGGGCGAAGGCCTGGGCGCCGACCTGTGGATCACCAGCATCGCGCTGTTCTGCGTGGCCTCGATGATGGGGGCGCTGAACTTCATCACCACCACCCTGGACCTGCGGGCGCGCGGCATGTCGCTGATGCGCATGCCGCTGACCACCTGGACCTGGTTCGTGACCGCCATCCTGGGCTTGCTGGCCTTCGGCGTGCTCCTGGCCGCGGGCATCCTGCTGCTGCTCGATCGCAACGCCGGCACCAGCTTCTTCGTGCCCGGCGGGCTGGTGCTGAGCGGGCAGATCATCAATCACAAGGGCGGCTCCCCCCTGCTGTGGCAGCACCTGTTCTGGTTCTTCGGACATCCCGAGGTGTACATCGCCATCCTGCCCGGCATGGGGGTGTGCTCGCAGTTGCTCTCCACCTTCTCGCGCAAGCCCATCTTCGGCTACAAGGCGATGGTGTATGCCGTGCTGGCCATCGGGGTGCTCGGCTTCCTGGTATGGGGCCACCACATGTTCATGAGCGGCATGAGCCCCTACTCCGCCTTCGCCTTCAGCTACATGACCATGGCCATTGGCGTGCCCTCGGCCATCAAGACCTTCAACTGGCTGGGAACCATCTGGCGCGGGCGGGTGCGCTTCACCACCCCCATGCTCTACGCCATCGGCTTCGTCTCGTTATTCGTGACCGGGGGCCTGAGCGGCCCCTTCCTGGCGCAGCCGGCGCTCGATATCCCGCTGCACGACACCTATTTCGTGGTGGCGCACTTCCACCTCATCATGGGCGTGGCCGCCATCTTCGGCATCTTCGCGGCCACCTATTACTGGTTCCCCAAGATGTTCGGGCGGATGATGAACGACGGCCTGGGGAAGATCCACTTCTTCCTGACCTTCATCGGCGCCTACGCCATCTTCATGCCCATGCACTACCTGGGACTGGCCGGCCACCCACGGCGCTACTCGCAGCTCACCGAGGTGAGCTATCTGCACGGTCTGATGCCGCTGCAGCACTTCATCACCATCGCCGCCTTCATCACCATCGGGGCGCAGTTCCTCTTCCTCATCAACCTGTTCTGGAGCATGTTCAAGGGCCCGAAGGCGCCCATCAATCCCTGGGAAGCCACCACGCTGGAGTGGACGGTGCCCTCGCCGCCCCCGCATGACAACTTCGGCGGGAAGACCCCGGTGGTCTACCACGGCCCCTACGAGTACAGCGTGCCGGGCGCGCCCCAGGACTTCGTCATGCAGAACGATCCCAAGCAGTACGGCGAGGGGGCGGCGCACTAGGCATCATGGCGACTCTGACCCCACCCATCGCGATCGATGAGCGCGAACCCAAGCTGGGCGAGCGCGGCGCGGGGCGGCCTCCGCAGGGGGGCGGCGACGGGGGCCACCTGGCCCTCACCGACTTCCGCCGCCGGCTGCGCCGCTATCGCATCGGACTGATGGCCGGCCTGACCCCCGTGCTGATGCTCTTCGTGGCCTTCACCAGCGCCTACATCGTGCGCCAGAACCTGGGCACTTGGGACGATGCCACCAAGGCTTACGCGCTCGACTGGCGGGCGTTGAGCCTGCCCGCGCTCCTGTGGTTGAATACGGCCCTCCTGCTGGCTTCCAGCGCCACTCTGGAGTTGGGTCGGCGCAGCCTGGCGGCGCAGTTCGCTGCCGAGTCGCGCTGGCTGGTCCAGGCCCGCGCTTCGCGCTCTCCCTGGCTGGCGCTGACGCTGGTGCTGGGCGCCGGCTTTTTGCTGGGCCAGTGGCTGGCCTGGCGCGGGTTGCAGGCCCAGGGCGTCTACATCGCCAGCAATCCCAGCAGCTCGTTCTTTTACCTTCTCACCGGGACGCACGCCGCGCACCTGCTGGGCGGGGTGCTGGCGCTGGCTTATGCCGCGCTCACTGCCTGGGGCAGGGCGCCGCTGGCGCGCCGTCTGATCGTGGTGGACGTGACTTCGTGGTACTGGCACTTCATGGCCCTCTTGTGGGTCTACATCTTCGTTCTGCTGCACGTTCTGCGATAACCGGAGACGAACACGATGGCGGATGTGGCGGTGCATCACCCGGCGGTAGGGGCGTACGAGCCGCCCCTGTTCCGCACCAACTCCAAGAAGCTGGGCATGTGGTTCTTCCTCATGTCCGACTCCCTGACCTTCGGGGCGCTGCTGTTCGCCTACAGTTACGGACGGATCTCGACGCCGGGCTGGCCCATGCCCTTCCATGGGGCCAGCATCGTGCGCGCCACCATCATGACCGCCTTCCTGCTTTCCAGTTCGCTGACCATGGTGCTGGGGGTGGCGGCGGCCTCGCACGGCAAGATGAGCGCGGCGCGCGGCTGGCTGCTGGCCACCATGGCGCTGGGCGCCGGCTTCGTCATCCTGCACGCCTGGGAGTGGACCGGGCTGATGCACGAAGGCATGCGCTTGCCCATCTTCCCGGTGCCAGCGGGCGCGGAGAGCGGGGGCGAACTGGCGCAGGTGCGCCAGACGGTGCCGCAGTTCGCCGGCACCTTCTTCACCCTCACCGGCATGCACATGCTGCACGTCACCCTGGGGGTGGTTTACCTGGGAGTGATCGCGCTGCGCAAGAAGTGGCTGCCCATCCTGGTGGTGCTGTGGGGGATCGCCGCCGGCGTGACCTGGTCCACTCACAACCTGGTCTTCTTCTACGGTTCCTTCGTGCTGCTGCTGGCGGCGGTGATCGCGGCCGTCATCCTGTTCCTGAAACCCAAGGCGTACGACGCGGTGGACGTCGAGGTCAGCGGGCTGTACTGGCACTTCGTCGACCTGGTGTGGATGTTCATCTTCCCCCTGGTGTACCTCATGTCCACCAGGATCCAGTAGGAGAGAGAAGCGGATGTCGCATGACACGCAGGTTGCGAACCACGGGGCGCTTCCCCAGCACGAGCACAAGCTGGGGGTCTTCTTCTACGTGTGGGCGGCGCTGCTGGTCTTCACCGGGATCGAGGTCTTCCTGGCCTACCAGAACATGGAGCCGGTGAAGATGCTGCTGATCCTGATGGCGCTCTCGGTCATCAAGGCGGCGCTCATCATCCTCTTCTTCATGCACATGAAGTACGAGAGCCAGCGCATGCGCCGGGTGCTGATGCCGGTGCTGGTCATCTGCCTGTGCCTGATGTCCATGTTCTTCGCCGATGCCGTGCGCATCATCCACCTGGGAGTGAAGTAGCCATGAAACTACGACTCGCCACCCTGCTTCTGCTGTTCGCGCTCGCCCTCCCCGCCTTCGGGCAGGGATGCTCCATGTGCGCCACCTCGGCCGAAGGCGCCAACCAGAAGGGACAGCTCGCCTTGAGCCACGCCGTCATCGTGCTGATGATCCCCACCCTGGGGCTGATCGCGGGCTTCGCCGGGATCACCGTCTACCTGAAGGACAGCCACGAGCGCGACGACGAAGCAAGCTACCTGCCCGAAGACGAAGAGCTCTGATCGATTGCAAGGGGAATGGAGCCCGGGCGCGCGTGCCCGGGCTTTTTCATTTCTGGCGAGCCGGAAGCACACCGCCGGCGATGCGTGCCGAGAGTTATAATCAGGAATTCCACCACCCATGCCGAACCGGTCTGAGGAAGGTGTCGCCCTGAAGAGCCGTAGGGGCGGCGAAGGCCCCGCAGCAATGGCGCAGGAACACGAAGCCATCGTGGTGCGGGGCGCCCGCGTCCACAACCTGAAGAACATCGACTTCGACATCCCCCTCAACACCTTGACGGTGGTGACCGGGGTCTCGGGCTCGGGCAAGTCTTCCCTGGCCTTCGACACCATCTACGCCGAGGGGCAGCGGCGCTACGTGGAATCGCTCTCCGCCTACGCCCGCCAGTTCCTGGAGCGCATCGAGAAGCCGGACGTGGACGTGATCGAGGGTATCGCCCCCGCGGTGGCCATCCGGCAGAAGAACACCACCCGCAACCCGCGCTCCACCGTGGCCACCGCCACCGAGATCTACGATTACCTGCGCTTGTTGTTCGCGCGCATCAGCCAGACCTTCTGCCTGAAGTGCGGCGGCGAGGTCAAGAAGGACACGGTGGACGAGGTGGCCGCCGCCGTCCTGGCGATGGAGGAAGGGACGCGGCTCCATGTCCTGTTCCCGCTGCGGGCACCGGCCGCGATCCCGGCGGCTGAGGCCAAGCCCAAGGCACGGAAAAAGCCCCGGGTCGAAACCGGGGGGCAAGCCGCGGCCACCTCCGATCTGCTCAAGTCCCGCCTCTTCGAGCTGCGCAAGGCCGGCTTCAACCGGCTCTACCAGAGGGGGCAGGTCTTCGAGTTCTCGACGCCGGAGTCCTTGCTCGACGTCGACTTCGCGGAGCCGGTCTTCCTGCTGGTAGACCGCCTGGCGGTCGCACCTGAGATCCGCGCCCGGCTGGTGGACGCGGTCGAGATCGCTTACCGCGAGTCCGGCGAAGTCGTCCTCGAGACCGCTCCCCGCGGTGAGGAAGCGCCGCAACAACTACGCTTCGCCCAGCGCTTCGAGTGCAAACGCTGCCGCATCCGCTACGAGGAGCCGGAGCCGCGGCTGTTCTCCTTCAACAATCCCTACGGCGCCTGCCCCCGCTGCCAGGGCTTCGGCAACACCATCGACTTCGACATGGACCTGGTCGTCCCCGACCCGCAGAAGAGCCTGAGCGAGGGCGCCATCGAGCCCTGGACCAAGCCCAAGTACCGGCCGTTGTTCGCCGACCTGAAGCGCTTCGCCAAGCTGCACGACATCCCTCTGGACACGCCCTGGGCGGAGCTCGAGCCGGCGCACCGGCAACGGGTGATGGAGGGCGACGGGCACTTCCCCGGGCTGAACGGCTTCTTCGCCTACCTGGAGCGCAAGAAGTACAAGCTGCACGTACGCGTCTTCCTGAGCCGCTACCGCGGCTATGCCACTTGCACCGAGTGCGGCGGCATGCGGCTGCGCGCCGAGGCCCGCCACGTGCGCGTCGCCGGCAAGAACATCTGCGAGGTCTCGAGCCTGACGGTGGAGCAGGCAGGGGCATTCTTCCGCGAGCTGGCCCTCACCCCGGTGCAGGAAGAGATCGCGGGCAAGGTGCTGGAGGAGATCCGCGAACGCCTCACTTTCCTGAACGACGTGGGACTCGAGTACCTCACCCTCGACCGGCTGGCTTCCACGCTTTCCGGAGGCGAAGCCCAGCGCATCCAGTTGGCCACCTCGCTGGGTTCGCGCCTGGTGGGCGCGCTCTACGTTCTGGACGAACCTTCCATCGGCCTGCACAGCCGCGACACCTCGCGCCTGATCCGCATCCTGCACGACCTGCGCGACCTGGGCAACACCATCCTGGTGGTGGAGCACGACCTGGAGGTCATGCGCGCCGCCAACCGCATCCTCGATCTGGGGCCGGGGGCGGGGGAGAACGGCGGGCGCCTGGTGGCGGCGGGAGACTACGCCCAACTCTGCGCCACGCCGGGCTCGCTCACCGGCCGCTACCTGGCGGGGGAGCTGCGCATCCAGCCTCCGGCGCGGCGGCGTACGCCCGGCCCGGCGCAGCTCCGGCTGACCGGAGCGCGCGCCCACAACCTGAAGCGCATCGACGTCGCCATCCCTCTGGGCACCATCACCGCAGTGACCGGGGTCTCGGGCTCAGGCAAGTCCACCCTGGTGCACGACGTGCTTTACCAGGCGCTGGCCGCCGCCAAGCATCAGAGCAACGGCGCCGGCGCCGCCTCCGGCCTCTACGACCGCCTGGAGGGAGCGCAGTTCGTGGACGAAGTGGTGCTGGTGGACCAGTCTCCTATCGGACGCACCCCGCGCTCCAACCCGGTGACCTACATCAAGGCCTTCGACGGCATCCGCGAGCTGTTCGCTTCCCTGCCCGAGTCGGAGAAGCGGGGCTACGCCGCCGGCCACTTCTCTTTCAACATCCCCGGCGGCCGCTGCGAGGCCTGCCAGGGCGACGGCACGGTCACGGTGGAGATGCAGTTCCTGGCGGACGTGGAACTGGTCTGCGAGGAGTGCAAAGGCACGCGCTACAAGGCCGAAGTGCTGGAGGTCCGCTACAAGGGCAAGAACATTCACGAGGTCCTGCAGCTCACGGTCAAGGAGGCGCTGGCCTTCTTCGCCCCCGCTCCCAAGGTCACGGAGAAGCTGCGCGTACTGGAGGAGGTGGGGCTGGGCTACCTGCGCCTGGGACAGTCGGCGACCACGCTCTCCGGGGGCGAGGCACAGCGCATGAAGCTGTCCGCCCGCCTGCAGCCCACGACGCACGCGGGAAGCAAGTCGGACGGCAGCCGGCCGGGGCCGGCACAAGGCGAGGGCCGCCGTCCCCACCGCGTCCTCTACCTGTTCGACGAACCCACCACCGGGTTGCACTTCGACGACATCAGCAAGCTGCTGGCCGCCTTCCGCCGCCTGATCGAGGCAGGGGGGTCGATCCTGGTGATCGAGCACAACCTCGACGTCATCAAGACCGCCGACTGGGTCATCGACCTGGGTCCGGAGGGGGGCGAGCGCGGCGGGGAGGTGGTGGCGGTGGGCCCCCCGGAGGTCATCGCCCGCGCGGCAAATTCCTATACCGGGAAGTGGTTGGCCCGCATCCTACGGAACAACGGGAGCGCGCGCTCCAATGGCCGCCGGTAAAATCCGCCTGACACTGGGCCTGGCCGCGGCGCTGGCCGCGAGCGCGCCGGCTGCCCGCGCCCAGTCCAAGCCCACCGTCCGCCACCACCGTGAGGCGGTGGTGGAGAATGCTGTCTCGCCCCAGGTGGAGCAGGCCGAGGCGGCCATCGAGAAGGGCGACTATGCCGCCGCCGAACCCCTGCTGGCCCAGGCGGTGGCCGCCAATCCCAAGGACTACCGCGCCTGGTACGACCTGGGATTCGTCTACGGGGCCACCGGGCGCAGGCCGCAGGAGATCGACGCCTATCGCCGGGCGGTGGCCGCCAAGCCCGACGTCTTCGAATCCAATCTCGCCCTGGGATCGGCGCTGTTGGCCGCCGGCGACCCAGACGCCGCCACCTTCCTGCGCGCCGCCACCACCCTCAAGCCCAGCGCCCATCCCCAGGAGAGCCTGGCGCAGGCCTGGATGGCGCTGGGTCATGCCCTCCAGAAGCAGCAGCCCGACGAGGCCCTGAAGGCATTCCAACAGGCGGCCGCGCTGCAGCCCAAGGACACGGCGCCTCATCTCGCCGCCGCCGAGCTGCTGGAGCAACAGAGCGACCTCGCCGGCGCGGAGAAGGAGTTTCGCCAGGCGGTGGAACTGGATCCGCGGTCCAGCGAGGCCCTGGCCGGCCTGGTCAACATCTACAGCAAGGGCAAGCGCCTGCCCGGGGCGGAGGCCGCGCTGCGCGCCTATCTCGCCCAGGACCCGCAAGACGCCACCGCCCACCTGCAACTGGCCCGGATCCTGGCCGCGGAGGGAAACCAGGATGCGGCGGCGGAAGAGTTGCAGACCGTCCTGAAGCTCTCGCCCGACGACCCCGACGCCCTGCGGGAGGTGGCCGGCATCAATGCCGCTGCCAAGAAGTACGATCAGGCGGCCGCCCAGTATCGCGCCCTGCTGCAGACACATCCCCAGGACTCTCAGTTGCACTACGCCCTGGGCACGGTCCTGATGCAGCAACGCAAGTTCGCAGAAGCCGAGCAGGAGCTGATCGCGGCACTGCGGCTCAAGCCCGACCTGGCGGAAGCTTACGGCGACCTGGCGGTCGCGGCCAGCGAGAACAAGGACTATCCCCTGACCCTGCGCGTGCTCGACGCCCGCGCTCACTATCTCCCCGAAACCCCCGCTACCTACTTCCTCCGGGCCACGGCTTATGACAACATGAGGGCCTACAAGCAGGCGGCGGAGAACTACCGCCTGTTCCTGGCGGCGGCGAATGGCAAGTATCCCGACCAGGAGTGGCAGGCCCGCCATCGGCTGGTGGCCATCGATCCCAAGGCGAGGGAGAAATAGGACCCATGCGGAGGAGCTGGCTGCTCATCGCGGTTGGCGCGCTTTCCACCCTGGCCCTGGGAGCCGGCACTCCCGCGCCTCAGCCGGACCTGACTCTGCTCAAGCAGCGGGCGCGGGTCGCCAAGCCCGCCGACGCTGCCCTGGCCAACATGCGGGTGGTCGAGGCCGAGGTCGACGCCGCCGACCAGTATTACAAGGACGGGGACGTGGAGAAGGCCGAGGCCGCGGTGGCGGAGGCCGTCCACTACGCGGAGCTGGCCGTCGAGGCCGCTCAAAAAAGCCCCAAGCACCTGAAGCAGCCGGAGATCATCCTGCGGGAGGCGGGCCGGCGCCTGGAGGAGATCCGGCGCAGCCTGGCCTTCGACGACCAGCCCCCGGTGCAGAAGGCCGAGGACCGCCTGGAGAAGGTCCGCCGCGACCTGCTGCACCTCATGTTCGCGCCCCCGAAATGAGAGCCCTGACCCAAGCCGCGCTCCTGCTGCTGCTGGCCTCCCTGGCCGCGCCCGCGTCGCCCGCCCAGGTGCGCCACGACCCCCTGACCGAGGCTGAGACCGACCAACTGCGCGAAGTCTCCCAGGACCCTGCCGCCAAACTCAAGCTCTACATCCTCTTTGCGCACGCGCGCATGGAGGCGGTGGAGAAGGCGCGCGCCGATGCCGGGCTCTCTCCCCGGGAGCGCGGCCAGAAGGTCCATGCCGCTCTGGAGGATCTGGAGAGCCTCATGGACGAGGTCAGCGACAACCTGGAGTCTTTCGCCAAGCGTGAGCAGGACATGCGTAAGCCCCTGCGCGAGGTCATCTCCATGGACGGCGACTTCACCGCGCGCCTGGGAGCGCTCAAGCAGCAGGCCTCCGCCC
>DASPRL010000287.1 GCA_035624475.1 Terriglobales bacterium | reverse complement strand
CCCCACGTGGCCGGCATCTACCGCAAGTTCCGGCGGCTGGTGCGCGCGGCTGCGGCCCGCAAGCCCGACTTCGCCGTGGTCCTCGATTCTCCCGCCTTCAATGTGCGCGTGGCGCGTGAGCTGCACGCGCGCGGCGTGCCCGTCTTCTACTATGTGGCGCCGCAGTTCTGGGCCTGGCGACAAGGGCGGGTCAAGCAGATCCAGAAGTACATCCGCAAGGCGCTCTGCATCTTCCCCTTCGAAGAAAAGTGGTACCGCGAGCGCGGCGTGGAGGCGGAGTTCGTGGGGCATCCCCTGGCCGACCTGGCGCCGCCGGGCATCAGTCGAAAGCAGTTTGCTACGGAGAACGGCCTCGACCCGGAGCGCGAGTGGATCGCCATCCTGCCGGGTTCCCGCCGCAAAGAAGTCCGCATGAATCTGCCGGCGCTGATCAAGGCTGCCATCCATCTCCAAGCACCGGCAATCATTCAAATGGGCCTGAGGAAGGCGGACGCGGCCTCCGCTGATTCTCTCGAAACAGTGGAGATGGTTATGGCGTTCGAGGAGGTTCTCAACAGCGAGTTTAGCGAGAGGGAGATCGCGCGCTTAGAGCTCCTGCCTGCCCAGGAGCTTTACGGGTTCGTCATTCCCGTTGCTTCTACGCTCGACGAAGGTTGGATGCGCAAGCAACTCGGCGCGGCTGCGCGGGGTTTCAAGCTCGTCAAGGACGTTCGCGCCGCGCTCCAGCACGCCCGCGCGGCGGCGGTGGCCAGCGGCACGGCCACGGTGGAGGCGGCGCTGCTGGGCTGCCCCTTCGTGATGGTGTATCGCGTCTCTCCGCTGACCTACCGGCTGGGCAAGCCCCTGGTCAAGGTGCCGCGCTACGCCATGGTCAATCTCATCGCCGGCAAGGAGGTCGTCCCCGAGCTGGTGCAGCGGGATTTCACCGCCAAGAACGTGGCCGCCAAGCTGCGGGAAATCCTCCCGGATGGCCCCGCGCGTGAGAAAATGGTCGAAGGCTTGGCGGGTGTCCGGGCCCAATTGCAAGGCGCCGCCGGGGGCGGGGGGCGACAGCCGGCAGCAGAGCGGGCCGCGGAGGCCATCCTGCAGTCCCTCAAGGAGCGGAAGGCCGTTCAAGCGGGCGCCTGACGCATCTTTTTGACCTGTTTTGACATCCTACGGAGAGGCGAAAATCCAGGGAGATCCCTTATGAAGCAGGCACGACGGCTACGTGGCCGCGCCGGCAAGTTGTTGTTTGTGCTGGCGTTTGGGCTGCTGCTGGCGCTGAGCGCGGGAGCGGCGGAGCGCCCTCGCATCCAGGTGGACGACTACCAGATCGACGCCGAGATCCTGCCCGTCGGCCATCGCCTGACGGCGCGCGCCAAGGTCAAGCTGACCGCGCTCGAGGACATCAACACCGCGGTCCTGGAGCTGCACAACGACCTGCGCCCCACCAAGATCACCGGCCCCGACGGCAAGCCGCTGCAGTTCGAGCGCGTCACCGAGGATTCCACGGTGCGCGTCTTCCTGCCCGCCGGGCTGAGCAAGGGCCAGAGCACCACGCTGACCTTTGACTACGAGGGGGTGCTGCAGTCCGCCGACGACAGCCCGGTCGAAGGGCTCAAGCTGGCTTATGTCGGCCCCGACACCACCTACCTGCTCTATGCGGGGCGCTGGTTCCCCATGACCGGCTACCTGACCGACCGCTTCACCGCCACCATCAATTTCACCGTGCCCACCGGCATGACCGTGATCGGCAGCGGCAAGCCCACCACCAAGTCTCCCGGCCCGGGCCGCACCACCTACAGCTTCACCTGGGACCGGCCCAGCTTTCCCGGCACCATCATCGCCGGGAACTTCGTGACCACCACCGTCAATTCCGGCGGGGTGGACGCGCACGTCTACTTCAAGCCCGAACACCAGGCGGAATTGGCGCCCTACGCCGACACCGCCGTGAAAGAGTTCGAGTTCTACTCCGCTCTGTACGGGCCGGCGCCGGCGCGCAACCTGTCGGTGGTGGAGCTGCCGGACGACACCGTGCCTGCGGCGTGGGCGCCGGAGGTGGCCGCCATCGCCTCGCGGGCGGTGGCCCAGAAGACCAACTACCGGCTGCTGGCCAACACCATCGCACACCAGTGGTGGGGCGTGCTGGTGGCCCCGGCCACGCGCGACGATGACTGGCTGAGCGACGGCTTCGCGCGCTACTCCGAGGCCCGCTACGTGCTCTTCGCTGCCGGCCGGGCAGGCTTCGAAGAAGCCTCCAAGGACATGGCGGTGGGAGCTCTGGCCTACAACAACATTCCTCTGGCCAGCGCCGGCAAGCTCGACCCCTGGTCGCCGGAGTTCCAGTCCCTGGTCACCGACAAGGGGGCCATGCTGCTGCACATGCTGCAATGGGTGGTGGGGGACCAGGCCTTCGACAAGGCCACGCGCGCCTACGCCCAGCAGTTCGCGGGCAAGACGGTGACCGTAGACGATTTCCAGAAGGCGGTGGAAACCGCCTACGGCGATCACCTCACCTGGTTCTTCGCCGAGTGGCTGAACTCCACGGGCGCACCCGAGTTCCGCAACAAGTACGCCATCTACCGTCTGGGCAGCAACAAGGGCTTCCGCATCACCGGCGAGATCTCACAGGACATGGACCTGTTCCGCATGCCGGTGGAGCTGAAGATCGACACCGACGGCCCTCCCGTGAGCAAGCGCATCGAGGTGGTGGGCACCAATTCCCCCTACGTGGTTGACACCTTCACCAAGCCGCGGCGCATCTACATCGATCCCAACAGCAACCTGCTGCGGAATTCGCCGACGCTGCGCATCCGGGTGGACATCCTGCGCGGACAACAGCTGGTAGAGCAGGGCGACCTGAGCGCGGCCCTGAAGGAGTTCCAGAAGGCGCTGGAACTGAATCCCAACAGCTCCCTGGCGCACTACCGCATCGCCGAGGTCTTCTTCGTGCAGCACAACTACCAGGCGGCGGCCGACGAGTACCGCGAGGCCTATAACGGCGACGGCGAGCCCAACTGGACCATCGTGTGGGGGCACATCCAGCTGGGCAAGATCTTCGACCTCACCGACCAGCGCGAGCGCGCGGTCAACGAGTACCGCCAGGCCCTGCAGACGAACGACAACACCCAGAACGCGCTGGAAGAGGCGCGCAAGTATCTCTCCACGCCCTACCGGGGTGCGAAGCCCACGGAGGGCAACTAACAGCCGGCGGGACGACGGTTACCGGGCAAAGGCCAGGCCGCTCAAGCGAGCGGCCTTTTCTTTTTCCACGCCGCGGGCCAGGACCAGGACCTGGAAGGTCTCGCCCATGCCCGCCGGGGTGACCAGGTGCTTGAGCTGGAGCGTGACCTTGGCGCGCTCCTGGGGCGGGCCGCAGTCTTCGAAGGCGTCGGCGAACTCGTTGCCCTGGCCGATGCCCATGAGGAACTGCGCCTGGGTCAGCAGGCCCAAAGTTTCAAGACCGGCCTGCTCGGCCGTCGCGCGCAGGGCGGTGAAGTTGAGGTGGGCGGTGATGTCCTGCTCGCCGGGGGCCTCGTAGGGGTTCTCGCTCGCGGTGTGGCCGCGGTAGGTCATCAAGGTATCGCGGTGGCGCCCGGCGAGTTGTTCCTCTCGGGTG
>DASPRL010000286.1 GCA_035624475.1 Terriglobales bacterium | reverse complement strand
GGGATAGCCGCGGCCGTCCAGCGACTCGTGGTGCAATTCGATGCCCGGCAGCATCTCGGTGAGTTGCTTGACGGGACGCAGGATATTCGCCCCCTTGGTGGTGTGCGTCTTCATGATCTCGAATTCGTCGGGAGTGAGCGCGCCCGGCTTCTTCAGGATGCGGTCTTCGATGCCGATCTTGCCCACGTCGTGCAGCTGCGCCGAGATGCGGATCTTCTCCACCTCGGGCTTGGGCAGGGCCATCTCCGTGGCCAGGACCACGGAGTACTTGGTGACGCGGTCGGAGTGGCCGCGGGTGTAGGGGTCCTTCTCGTCGACCGCGCCCGCCAGCATCTGGATGGAGCCCATGAACAGGGCCCGGTTCTCCTCGGCGGCGCGCTTGAGCTGGTCGACGAAGCGCTCCAGGTCGGCGGTCATGACGTTGAAGGTGGTGGCCAGCTCGCCGATCTCGGTGCGGCTCTTGAGGGCGACGCGCTGCGAGAAGTCGCCCTTGGCGATGGCCCGGCTGGAGCGGGTCAGGGTCTGCAGCGGCCCGGTGATGTGCCGCGCCGCCAGCACCGAGATGATGATGCTCATCAGGATGGCCACCAGCGCCAGCAGGCGCGCCGTCCGCTGCATGTCGTAGACGTCCTGGTAGGCGTCGCGTTGGTTCTTCTGCGCGATGACCGCCCACCCCAGCGAGGGCACCGGGCTGTAGGTGCCCAGCATCTCGATGTCCTCGTTGTTCTTACGCACGGTGAAGGGGATGGTGGGCGCCAGCAATTGCGCCCGCGCTCCCTCGGCGACGAAGTTCTTCACGATCTCGAACTTGGTCATGTCCTGGCCGGTGAAGTACTCCTGCGAGGCCCCGGCCACCAGCCGGCCGTGGCTGTCCACCACGTAGAGTTCCAGCCCGGAGGTGCTCTCGTTCACCAGGCGCCGTGCCAGGAACTGCAGGTCCACCACCGTGGCGATCACGCCGATGACCCGTTCCCCGGCCTGGATGGGCGTGCCCACCACCATCACCGTGTGCGCGTCCTTGCCCGAGCCCACTCCGATTGCGCCGCCGTTGTAGAGGCGCCCGTTGTTGGCGGCGGTGAAGGCGCTTTCCAGCTCCTTCTGCAGGAAAGCGTCGGCGGCGATGCGCCCGGCGCTGATGCCCCGGCCTTCCTGGTTGAGCAGGGTGACGTAGGCCACGTCGTCGGAGGAAGAGACGTAGCGCTCGATGAGCGTGCGCAGCTCCGGCGCCGAGACCTTGTCCTTGCTGAGGTCGCCTCCGCTGGCCACCTGGATCGCCGACGACAGGTTGGTCAGCGTCAGCCGCAGGCTCTTCTGCCGCTGCGCCACGTCGTCGGCCACCGAGCGCGTGATGGTGTTCTGCAGCAGCCGCTCGTTGGTCTTCAGCCGGTCCTTATTGATGTCCACCACTTTGGTGGAATAGAAATACATGGGCACGACGCTGACCAGGATCAGCACACCCAGGATGAGGTACAGGATCGGCACCCGCTTGGGAATCATGGCGGTTAGGTCGTGAGAATGGCTGCGATTGTATCGTGAAACCCCGGCCGGGACAGGAAAAAACGCGCTCCGGGGCATTACCTTGGTCACGTCGCCCTGGGACCCAGGGTGCCGGCTACTGTTCGACCTTCCCCGGCCGGGTCATCAGTTCGCGGATGGCCTCCCGCGGGGGCTTCCCCTCCTGCAGGATCTCGTGCATCTTCTGGGTGATAGGCATCTCCACCTGCAGCTTGCGGGCCAGACCCACGGCGGCGTTGGTGGTGAGCACGCCCTCGGCCACCATGCCGCGCATGCCGGCGATGATGTCGGGCAGCCGGCGTCCCTTGCCCAGCTCCACCCCCACGGTGCGATTGCGCGAGAGCCCCCCGGTGCAGGTGAGCACCAGGTCGCCCATGCCCGCCAGGCCGGCCAGGGTCTCGCGGTGGGCGCCGCAGGCCACTCCCAGCCGGCTGATCTCCGCCAGCCCGCGCGTGATCAGCGCCGCTATGGTGTTGTGCCCCAGCCCCAGCCCGTCGCACACCCCGGCGGCGATGGCGATCACGTTCTTCAGCGCTCCTCCCAGCTCCACCCCTACCATGTCCTCGTTGGTGTAGACGCGGAAGTTGGGATCGCTGAACTCGCGCTGCACGGTGGCCGCCAGCTCCGCGTCGGGGGAGCCGACGGTGACGGCGGTGGGATCGCCGCGCGCCACCTCCTTGGCGAACGAGGGCCCGCTCAGCGCCCCCAGGCGGGGCTGCTCCAGCCGCGACTCGCTACGGTCCAACACCCGCACGATGACCTCGCTCATGCGCAGCAGGGTGTCGTTCTCGATGCCCTTGGTGGCGCTCACGAACAGCATCTCTGGCTTCAGGAAGGGCGCCATCTGCTCGAAGACCCGCCGGCAGTGGTGCGAGGGCATCACGCTCACCACCATGGCGGCCCCGCCCAGCGCCTCCTCCAGGCTGTTGGTGGGATAGACGGTCTCGGGGAGCTTCACCCCGGGCAGGAACAGTTCGTTCTCGCGGCGCGCGCGGATAGACTCCACCACTTCCGTCTCATAGGCCCACAGCCGAACCTGGTGCCGGTCGCGGCGCCCCAGCACCCCGGACAGCGCCGTCCCCCACGCCCCCGCGCCGATGACCGCGATCCTCATGCGCTCCTGCCCTTCAGCGTGAAGCGGTGCTCCGTCCCCGCCAGCAGCCGCCGGATGTTCTGGTGGTGTTTGAGGATGATGAGCAGGGAAGCGGCGGCTACGACCACCGTCAGTTGCACCGAACCCAGGCTCTCGCCCGCGGAGCGTGGCGGCAGAAAATGGGCTCCGATGGGTAACGTGACACCGGCCAGGATGGAGCCCAGGGAGACGTAGCGCGTCACCAGGGTGGCCAGCAGGAAGATCGCCAGCGCCAGCAGCAGCGCGCGCGGAATGAGCAGGGCGAAGGCGCCCGCGGCCGTGGCCACGCCCTTGCCGCCCTTGAACTTCAGCCACACCGGAAACATGTGCCCCAGGATCGCCCACAGGCCGGCATAGGCCCCCAGCGCGACCGCCCACGCCGGGGAGTGGACCAGCGCGTACGCGAAGAAGCCCAGGGTCCCCGCCACCGCCACAAATCCCTTGCCCGCATCCAGCAGCAGCGTCAGCACGCCCAGCCCGGGCGCGGAGCGCGCCACGTTGGTGGCCCCGATGTTGCCGCTGCCGGTCGCCCGCACGTCCTGCCCGCGGAACAGCCGCAGCAGGATGTACCCAAAGGGGATCGACCCCAGCAGGTACGCCACCACCGCGACGACGATGTAAGTGCCGATCATGCTCTGCTGACTACTGGCCACTAACTCCTAACCACCCTGCAGCGCGTAGCGCTGCAGTTTGGAATACACAGCTCCGCCCGCCGCCAGCTTGCTCTCGTACAAAAAGAATTCGCGGGCGCTCATGGTACCAAACTCGGGCGCAGGCAGCGCCGCCAACTTCTCCTGCAGCTTCTGGAAGCTGGCGTTGTTGCGGTCGCCGCGCCCGCGCTGTGGACGCCCGGAGCCGGTGCGCGCCAGCGTCAGGTGCGGGGTGAAGGCGCGCTCCTCGCGCGCGATTCCCAGGGGCGCCAGCGCCGCGTCCACCGCCGCTGCCAGCGCTGCCAGCTTCTCGTCCGCCTCCACTCCCACCCAGAAGACCCGCGCCGCCTTCACTGTGGGGAAAAAGCCGGTACCGAGGAAGCTGATCTGCGAGACTTCGCCCGCGACCGCCGCCAGCGCCTGCTTCACCTCCGCCACCTTGCCCTCGTGGATCTCGCCGAGGAACTTCAGGGTGACGTGCAGGCTCGCCGGATTCACCCAGCGGGCCTCGGGAGCGAATCCGCGCACGCCCTCCACGAAGCGCGCGAGCTTCTGTCGGACCTCTTCAGGAATATCGACTGCGACGAAAGTACGCATTGCAGATTTCAGATCTTAGATTGCAGATTGCAAGGCCGATCAGCCGCGTCTTTCAATCTGCAATCTGAAATCTTCAACCTGCAATTCAGATTAGCTTCCTTCGCACCATATCCAGAGCCTGCTGGCTGGCGAACCAACGCACCCGCTCCCGGTCCCCGGGATAGCGCCGCTCAATGACCTCGGTCTTCCGCCCGTCCGCCAGCGCGTGGTAGACGAGCCCCACCGGCTTCTCCTCGCTGCCGCCGGTGGGCCCGGCGATGCCGGTGATGCCCACCCCCAACGTGGACTTGCACTGCTTGCGGATGCCCTCCGCCATGGCGATGGCCACCTCGCGGCTGACCGCGCCCTTCTCCGCGATCAGCAGCGGCGGCACCTCCAGCAGCGCGCTCTTCAGGTCGTTGGTGTAGACGATGGCGCCGCCCAGGAAGTAGCGCGAGGCCCCGCTGATCGAAGTCAGCCGCTCCCCCAGCAGCCCGCCGGTGCACGACTCCGCCACCGCGATGGTCGCCCCGCGCATCTCCAGGTAGTAGGCGACGATCTGCTCCAGCGACTCGCCGCCGCGCGAGAACACCAATTCGTCCAGCTCGTCTTCCAGCGCCTCGGCCAGCTTGTCGACCGCCTTCTGCGCCGCCTCCTGTGACTCGGCTTGCGCGTGCAGGTGGATCTGCACCTCGCCCGCGCCCGCCAGGATGGTGGTCTCCACCGCCGCGTGCTGCTTGTAGATGGGGGCGATGCGCGCGTCCAGCGTGGACTCCGGCGCCATGGCCACCTTGAGCACGCGCGTGGCCAGGAACTGCGGCGGCACCGCCTGCCGCAGCCGCGGCAGACACTGCTCCTCGAAGGTCGCGGTCAGTTCCCAGGGCGGCCCCGGCAGCAGGATGACGATCTTCTTCGCGCCTTCCTGATCCAATTCCAGCCACTGGCCGGGCGCGGTGCCCTTGGGATTGTCGAGGACGGCGGCGCCCGCGATCACCTCCGCCTGGCGCACGTTGTTCTCCGGCATCTTCATGCGCCGCGAGGCGAAGCGCGCGTAGAGCTGCGCCACCAGGTCGGGATCGCGCTTGAGCTCGCGGCCCAGCGCCGCGGCCACCGCCTCACGCGTGAGGTCGTCCTCGGTCGGGCCCAGCCCGCCCATGAAGATCGCCAGGTCGGCGCGCCCCAGCGCGATGCGCGCTGCCTCCACCAGATGCTCGCGGCGGTCTCCCACCACCGTCTTGAAGCCCACCTCCACGCCCAACTGGTTGAGTTGCCCGGTAAGATAGAGCGAGTTGGTGTCCTGGCGGAAGGGCGTGAGCAGCTCGCTGCCCACGGCGATGATCTCGGCAAGCACGAGAAGAAGTGTAAATGATTACCGCCGAGGACGCAGAGGACGCAGAGGAATCAGGAGGAGTATGTAGCCGGCCCGTCCATGAGTTCGCTGTTCTCTGCGATCTCTGCGCTCTCGGCGGTGAGAATCAGTCCAGCAGAGATTTTCCCTGCACTCCCCAGGAGAGATGGAAGACGGCGCCGGTGGCGTTGGGATAAGCCGTAGCCAGGATGGCGGCGCGCCCCGGGGCGAAGGCCAGCCCCACCAGCCCGTGTCCTGCCACCGCCAGCGCCGCCTGCCGGTCGGGGGTCAGGCGCACCACGCCGCGGCGCCCGCCCAGCGACGCCGCCACGTACAGGTTGCCTTCCACGTCGAAGGCCATGCCCTGCGGCCGCCCCAGCCCGCGGTAGAAGATCGAGACCTCGCCCTGCGGGCTGACCTCGTACACCGAATCGAAGCTCGAGGTGGTGGGCCCGGTCACGTAGAGCTTGCCGGCCGGGCTGAAGGCCAGGTGGTAAGCGGAGATGGAGGGCTCGAGGGTGGCGAAGACGAAGGTCTGGCGCTGCCGGTCGATCTTGAAGATGGTGCCGCTGCGGTCGCCCACGTAGAGGTTCTGCTCGCCGTCGAAGGCGATGCCGGTGGCGATGCCCATGCTCTCGGCGTACGCCGACATGGTCCCGTTCGACGCCACCCGGTACACCGTGCCGTCGTAGCGCGAACTCACGTACATCTGCCCCTCGCGGTCGAAGGCGATGGCGGTGGCGTTCATCATCTCCGACAGGAACGGCTTCACGTTGTAGTTGGTATCGATCTGGTAGATGGCGACCGGGACCTTCTGCCCGCGCGGGCCGGAGAAGGTGACGTAGATGTTGCCCTCGGCGTCCAGCGCCGGGTTGGTCACCGGGTGCAGGTTCTCGGCGATGGGGATGGCGACCTTGACCTCCAGCGCGTTGGAGGAGGCGCCGTTGGTGGAGACCACCACCGGCCCCGAGGTCGCGCCCTCGGGCACGCGCGCGATCACGAAGTCGTCGGCGGCGATGACCACCGGGCCTTCCACCTCGCCGAACTGCACGCGCGGGCGCCGCAATTCCGCCGGCCGCAGGCCGCGGCCGCTGATGCGCACCTCGCCCCCGGGCAGGGCGGCGGCGGGCGCCACCGCCTCGATGTGCGGCTTCCCGTTCACGTTTTTCTTGCCCAGCAGGTGGTCTGAGATACCCATTCCTCACTGCCCAGGGTGGGAAGCGCCCCCGCCCTCAGCCCAGCACGTGGAAATACAGCAGCAGTTGCACCAGGACCAGCGCGTAGAGCCCCGCCCCCACATCGTCGAGCACGATCCCCGCGCCGCCGTGCAGCCGCTCCAGCCGCCGCACGGGAAACGGCTTGAGGATGTCGAAAGCTCGAAAAAGTATAAAGCTGGCCAGAAGATATTTCCAACGCAGGGGCACGGCGATGAGCGCGAACATCTGCCCCGCGGCTTCGTCGATGGTGACGAAACCGGGGTCGCTCTTGCCGCTCTCCCGCTCCACCACCCCCGCCGCCGGGATGCCGATGGCCATCAGCAGCGCCCCCGCTGCCGCCGCCGCGAACCAGCGCGCGTCCTCCGGGAGGCGGCCAGCCGCCAGCGTCCACAGCAGCACAGTCAGCGCTGAGGTCCAGGTACCGGAGCCGGGGCGCAGGAAGCCCGCCCCGAAAAAGGTGGCCAGCAGCCACGCCCAGGTCGTGCGCTGCGGGCGATCGGACTCCTCCGGCGGGCCCGCCGGCTCAGTTTCGGGTGCGTCCATGATGAGGGGTGTCCTTCCCGGCGGGGGTGCTGGTGTCGGGTGGGACCTCGGCCGCGCCCAGCGCCTCCGGGTCGGCGATGGGAGTCGAAACCACGTAGCCGCCGCTGGCCCACTTACCCAGGTCGAGCAGCCGGCAGCGCTGGCTGCAAAAAGGGAACTCCGCCTCCGCGCGCAGAACGATCTTGCGGCAGATGGGACAGCGCAGGCTGCGAATTCTCCGCTTCGGCATATCTAGAAACTAGAAACGAGGAACTAGAAACTACAAAAGTTCTGCCACCAGATCGTAATCGTGTGCCTCGGTCACGCGGCAGCGGTAGAACTCGCCCGCCCGCGCCTGCGCGTGCCGCCCCAGGTCGTTCACGTACACCTTGCCGTCGATCTCCGGCGCGTGCATCGCGGTGCGGCCCTCCCACAGCCACTCGCTCTCCTCCGACTCGCCCTCCAGCAGCAGTTCGAACTCGCGTCCCACCAGCGCCTTCTTCTTCCTGCGGCTGATGGCCTGCTGCACCTTCATCAGATGTTTGCGCCGGCGCTCGATCTCCGGCCGCGGCAGCTTCCGGTCCAGCGCATGAGCGGCCGCGCCCTCTTCGTCGGAGTAGCCGAAGGCGCCCAGCCAGTCGAACTCGGCGGCGCGCACGAACTCGCACAGTTCCTCGAAGTCGCGCTCCGTCTCTCCCGGAAAACCCACGATGAAGGTAGTGCGCAGGGTCAGGCCCGGCACCGCGCGCCGCATCTTCTCGATGGAACGCAGGAAGAGCTCCGCCCCGCCGCCGCGCTGCATGCGCTTGAGCACCGCCGCCGAGGCATGTTGCAGCGGCACATCCATGTAGGAGCAGATCTTCTCGTGCGCGGCCATCGCCTCCAGCAGCCGCCCCGTGATCTTGTTGGGATAGGCGTAGAGGAAGCGCACCCAGCGCAATTCCTCGACCCGCGCCAGCCGCTCCAAGAGCAGCGCCAGGCCGTCCTTCAAGCCCAGGTCCTCGCCGTAGCAGGTGGTGTCCTGCCCGATGAGAGTGATCTCGCGCGCACCCGCGCGCGCCAGCCCCTCCGCCTCCGCCACCACCGATTCGAAGCGCCGCGAGCGGAACTTCCCGCGCAGTTGCGGGATGATGCAGAAGCTGCAGGGATGGTCGCAGCCCTCCGCGATCTTGATGTAGGCGGAGTGCCGGGGCGTGGCCAGCAACCGCGGTGTGCTTTCGTCGTAGAGGTACTGGGGCAGGGAAGCAGCGGCGCCCTCCCAATCTGCCCGCGAGAAGCGGCCCTTCTCGGCGCGCGCCGCGCCCTCCGGTCGCGACTGCAAGATGGTGAAGGGACTGTGTGGCACAGCCGCCCTCGGCTGCGCGATCCCAGCGGCCGCCAGGATCTGCTCCAGTTCGCCCGTGCCCACCACCGCGTCCACTTCCGGGATGTCCTGCTGGATCTGCGCGCGGTAGCGCTCCACCAGACATCCGGCGACGATGAGCTTCTTCACCCGGCCCGCGCTCTTATGCTGCGCCATCTCCAGGATGGCGTTCACCGACTCCTGCTGCGCGCTCTCGATGAAGGAGCAGGTGTTGACCACAAGCACGTCGGCGTCCTCGGCGCGCGCGGTGATCTCGGCCCCCGCTTCCGCCAGCAGGCCCATCATCACCTCGCTGTCCACCAGGTTCTTGGGACAGCCCAGGCTGACGAAGCCCACCTTGGTGCGGGTGCTCTTCCGGGTCTCGGGCTCCAGCACTCCTACGGTTGATTCCCTTTCCGGCATGCGATTCTCTTGATTCTACCATCCGGCCGCCGCCCGCCCGCCGGGGCAGGAAAGCGCAGAAAGCGCTTGACATCGCGCCGGGGCCTATATATAAGAAGCCAATATATAGGAGTCCATATGTCCACGGTGAACGCCAACATCAAGCGGGGCAGCGCCGAACTGGCCATCCTGGCGCTCCTGGCCCGCGGCCCCCTTCACGGCTACGAGATCGCCCGCCGCATCGCGAGCGAGACCGAAGGCGTGCTGCGCTTCGACGTCGCCTCCCTCTACCCCTTGCTCTACCGCATGGAGAAGCGCGGCTGGGTGAAGGGCTACTGGGAGGAGGTCGGCGGGCGCCGCCGCCGCTACTACCGCCTGGCCCCGGAAGGCAAGAAGAAGCTCGCGCCGCTGCGCCGCCAATGGGGCGCTTTCTTCCAGGCGCTGGACCGCCTGGCGGGGGTGGCCGATGCCTGATTGGCAAGTCCTCCTGCGCGCGCGCCTGGGCCCGCTCCGCCTCTCTCCCCAGATGGAAGACGAGGTGGTCGCCGAACTGGCCGCCCACTTCGAAGACGAATGCCGCGAGCGGGCCGAGGCCGGCGTCCCGGCCGACGAGGCCGTGCACTCCACCCTGGCCCAGGTCCCCGACTGGCAGCGCTTCCGCCGCGACCTGCAACACAGCAAGGAGGATCCTATGAACCACCGCACTCGGGCTCTCTGGCTCCCCGGGGCTTTGACTTGCCTCTTTTCTTATCTGGCGCAGGCTATGATGGTGCGCGCCGGCCTGAAGCCGGAGTACGTATGGCGGGCGTCGGAGTTTGGGATCGCTGGGATCGCGTTCTACCTGCCCTGGTTCTTTCCCCTACCGATCGTGGGCGCTCTGGGAGCCTGGTGGTCGCGCCGCGCCGGCGGAACGCTTCGCGAGCGCCTGCTCGCGGCTCTGCTGCCG
>DASPRL010000285.1 GCA_035624475.1 Terriglobales bacterium | reverse complement strand
GGCCCCCCCGGCGCCGATTGCGGAACTGGCTTCGCCGCCGACCGGGTCCGGCAAGATGCCGAGGCAACGGCCGCTGATGTGAAGGCCTCGGCGCTGCGTGCGCAGGTCCTGAAGCCGGGCGCGCAGGTCCAGGGGGCGATCTTCTTCACCTATCAGAAGAAGCGCGGCGAGTCCATTCTGCGCTTGCCCATCGGCGACCAGGTCTTCGAGTTCCGCTTCCCACCCAAGGCGAAGTAGCTACGGCAGAAGAGCGGAGCCGGGTACGCCGGAGGTGCGACGGCGCGTGGCCGAGCCTATCCGGTGCGCCGTCGTTTCGCGACCCTCCGCGAAGAGTGGGACAAAAAGGTGCTGCGCGGCGCGCTCGCTTGCCCCGCCGCTGCGCTCCGGGCCGGTCGCGCGCGGGTTCTCTCAACGGCTCTACCCCCGGGCTTACGCCCGGAGCTACCGTCTGGAGCCGCCTGCGGCGGCTGCAGCAGTGAACCGAAGAAGCGAAGAATGCAGCGGCTACCCAAAGCACAGCCGAGTCGGCTGTGCCACACGGAGCTCGGTGCTGCACGCGAGATCCTTCGCGCCTAAAGGCGCTCAGGATGACGCCACCCTGAGTTTGACCTTCCGCTGCGCTCCTCTGTGTCCTTTGTGGTTGAGAACCGGTTTCGGTTGCGGAGGGGGTGGCGATAGGGGTCCTGCGCTGCGCTCGGCTCCTGCGTCGCCTCACTCCGCTCAGGATGACAGTCTAGAAGCGGACGGCTCGAGGAAGATGAAGTAGGAGGAGTTCCACAGGCGGGTAGGAATGGAGCCGCGGGGACGGGCGGTCAGGATGACGTTGTAGTCGTCGGTGACCTGGAGCTTCTCCAGGACGGAAGGCTCGGCGGCGGGCTCGATGAGGGCCAGGCAGGCGAGGAAGTCGTAGATGTCGGGGCTGCCGGCATAGCCGGGGGCGGCGAAAGACAGGTCGGTGGCCTCGCCGGCGAAGTGCCAGGCCAGGGAGGCGGCCAGGGCCACCGCACCCTCGTAAGCCTTCTCGTCCACCAGGCCGGGGGCGGGATTGTCGAAGACGATGCGCAGCTTGCGCTCGTCCTCGCGGGTGAACTCGCGCACCTTGAGCGAGCCCGACTTGGCGGTCGCCTTCCAGTCCACGTGGCGGGCGGAGTCTTCGGGCATGTACTCGCGGATGCGGTAGAGATCATAGCCGCGGCCGCGCACGAAGGCCTCGAACTCGCCCGTGATCATGGGCAGCACTTCGAAGAAGTCTTCGGTGGGCTCCACCGAGGGATAGACCAGGATGGAGTGGCGCAGGGCCACCGGCCGGGTCTTGACCAGGAAGGAGAAGGGGAAGCGGGTGGCGATGCCGAAGCCCTCCTGCACGTAGCGGCCGCGGCGGGGAAAGTTGAGTTCGACCTCGGCGACGGCTGTGCCCCGCAAGGGGATGTAGGGGAAATAGACGGAGGTGTCGAAGACGCGGCCGCGGCCGGGATCGGGGGGCTGGGGAGCGGCGAACTCGATGGACCAGTCGGGCCAGCGCACCCACTGCCGCTCCACCGGGCGGCGGGCGGGAAAAGCGAAGATGGAGCGGCGCCAGCGCAGGACGCGCTGCGGCTTGAGCGGCTTGGGCGGGGCCACGCTCACCGAGAACGCGGGCATCCAGCGGCGCGCGTTCTCCAGGCTGAGGCGGGCCATCACCCCGCGGCGGGCGAAGATGCGGGCAGGGAGCGAGACGCCCAGGTCCAGGCCGCGCAGCAGCGCCGCCGAGGCCACTCCCGAGACCAGGATGGCGGCCATCATGGCGGCCACCACGATGAACAGCAGGTTGTTGCCGGTGTTGAGGGCGGCCACCCCGATGATCAGCAGCAGCACGAAGTAGCCGACGCCCTCCTTGGTGACGTCGTACTGGAAGGCCTGGCGCATGCCCGTCAGGGTGACGCGGCGGAAGAGGTAGGGGACGGTGGTCAGGCCCACGAAGCCGGCGATGAGCAGGGCGAGGGAGGCCAGCAGCACCGAATCCATGACCTTGCCGTTGCGGCGGGCGGCAGTGGAGAGCAGGGCCGCACCGAAGGCCACGCTCAGTCCCAGGAGGGCGCCGAAGAAGCGCAGCCAGGCCTGGCGGTCGATGTTGGCGAAGGCGGATTGCAGGGCGGCGCGCATGGGCGAGCAGCGAAGAGCGGCGCTAGCCGCAGCCTAGCACCGGCGGCGCGCCGGGGGCAATCGCAGGTCAGTCGTCTTCGCCTGTGCCCGCGCGGGCGGCGCGGCGCCGGCGATAGCGCCAGTACAGGAAGACGGCCACCACGGCCGCGGCCGCGAACAGCCCGGTGTTCACCCGCTTCATGATGCGCAGCAGGTCGTCCCACTCGCTGCCGAAGAGATAGCCTACCAGGGAGACGACGGTGACCCACAGCGTGGCGCCCAGGAAGTTGAAGAGGGCGAAGGAGCGCCAGGGCATGCGCAGCACTCCCGCCATGGGCCCGG
>DASPRL010000284.1 GCA_035624475.1 Terriglobales bacterium | reverse complement strand
TAGAGGGCGGAGCCGTGCACCAGCCGCCGCATCACCACCTGCACCTGCGAGACGGTGGAGTCCACCTCCACGGAGGGCAGCGACTCGGCCGGGATGGGAGGCGGCGCTGGAGCGTCAGGCATGAGCGCTGGGTGGCGGCGTATCAAGGGCGGCAAGCGCCCGGCGCGCTTGCGCCGCGCCGCCGCCACGAAGCTTGTTATCATACAGGCCGGCTTTCGGACGGAAAGGAAAATTCTCTTGCCCATGCCGCCGGCGCCGCCGGACTCCTCCCAGCCCGCCGCTCCGCCCCAGCCGCCTCTGCGCCGGGCCGCGCTCCTCTTCTTCCTATGGGCACTGGGACTCTCGGCGTCGTATTGGATCTTCGGCCCCAACTCCTACGTTCGTTTGCACAACAACGGTGACGCCAACCTGCCCGCCATGCTGGCCCTGCCCGGCAACCTCGCCCAAGGACAGTTCGGCCTGTGGGCGCCGCAGTGGGCCGCGGGCGCCGATCGCCTCGCGCAAGGCACGACCGACTCCCTCCTGGTGCTCCTATTCCTCGTCCTGCCGGGCTGGGCGGCCTACGGCGCCATCATGCTGCTGCAACGCTTCCTCGCCGGCTACTTCACCTGCCGCCTGCTGCAGGACGACCTGGGGACCAGTTCCACCTCCGCCCTTTTCGCCGGGCTCAGCTACGCTCTCTTCTGTCAGGCGGCGATCAACCGCAGTTGGGCGGGATTCACGCTCTACGACGGGTTGGGCGCCCCCGCTTATCCACTCGTCCTCTGGCTGCTGTCGCGGATAGACCGGCAGCGGCCGCTTCCCGCTGCGGCTGTGGCGGTCATAACGGGCGTGCTCCTTGGTCTGACCTCGTCGCTGGTCTATTCCCTCTTCCTAGCCCCCCTCGTGCTGTTCTGGTTCGTGGCGATCTCGCCACGCCGCCGGCTGCGCTTCTGGCTGGGGATTAGCTTGTTTGCCGCGGCATGGGTGCTGGGGACGCTGCCTTCCGTGCTGCCCGGACTGGCGGTCGCGCCTCAGTCCTCTCGCGCCGATGTTGCCTTCGCGCAGGTCTGGGGACTCCGCTCCAACATCTACACCGCCGCTTTGGTGGCGCGCGACAACCTGCTGGCCATCCTGCTGGGACTCGCCGGCCTAGTGGCTGGGCGCTTCCGCCCGCGCAAGTTGTTCTGGCTGCTGCTGGCCGGGGTCTTCTGCGGCCTGATGGAGATGTTCTACGGCCCGCTGGCGCAGGTGCTGCGCCCCTATGCCCGCATCTTCGCCGAGTTCCAGATGGAGCGCTTCAACCTGCTGGTGCCGTTGCTGGCGCTGGCGGCGGCGGCGCTCGCCCTCGATCACTTCCGACAGACTTCCGCCAAAGCAGGCAGAGTGCTGGCACGGGTAGCCATCGTCGCGGTGCTGGTGCAGGCGCTCTGGGTGGAGGCGCGGATCGTGATCGAGCGCCGCCAGGGACGCACCTTCGCCACCTACTATCGCAACCCCGAACTGGAGCGGCTGGCGCGGCAGAACACCGGCGTCCCTCCCTTCCGCGTGGCCACTATCACGGTCGGGGACGTGCTCCCCCTGTTTCCGCCGGGCGCTGCCTGGGCTTACGGCCTGGAGACTGCCGACGGCTTCCTCAACCTGCAGAACCGCCCCTACCAGCAGTTCTGGCAGCAGGTCATCTCCGGCGAGTTGCGCCGGGACCCGGCGCGCGCCGCCGCGGTCCGCTACTGGGGCGCACAGCTTTATTTGTTCACCCCGGCAAGCCAGTGTCCGCAGGGCCCGCTCCCCTTCCACGACTACTACAACCTCGACCTGCTCTCGCTGGCGAACGTGCGCTACCTGATCTCGCCCATACCTGTGAGCGACGCGCGCCTGAGGCTGGTGTCCGCCCCGGCCGCGGAGGCGCCGCTGGTTCCTGCCACGATCGGCGGGACGGCTCCAGTCTCCTGCCCCTACCGCGGGCTCTATGTCTACGAGAACGACGGCGCGCTGCCGCGCTTCTTCCTGGCGGGCAAGGTGCGGGTGCTCGATGATCGCGAGCAGCTTCTCGCCACCCTGGCGACGGCTAGCGGCGGTGATCTGGCTTCGACGGTTTTCCTCGACGCCGCCGCCGCGCGCGGGTTGGCCCTCGATCGCCTGGGAACACAGGCGGGCAGCGTGCGCCTACAACGCTATACCGCAGATCGCATCGAAGTGGAAGTCGAGGCCGGCTCGCCCTCCATCTTCCTCATCACCGATTCCTACAGCCCCTACTGGCACGCCTGGCTCGACGGCGCCGAGACACAGGTCTTCCCTGCCGATCACACCTTCCAGGGGATCTTCGTCGAGGCCGGACGGCATAAGTTGCTGCTGCAGTACCGGCCCGCCTACCGACCGTGACCTACGCGCGGGCAGGCTGGTCTGGGCGTCCCACTCCGATGTAGATGAGGCCTGCCGACCGCACCTGCTCCGCGGCCCAGAAGCAGCGGCCATCTACGACCGCCTTGGTCCCGCGCCGTGCCAAGGAAGCGAAGTCCAACTGGACGTAGGCAGGATGCCCAGTCACCAGAACCAGCGCCTCGGCCCCATCCGTCAGTGCGCCCGCCCGGAAGCCGCGGGCGCTCACCTCCGCCTCGCTGTAGAGAGGATCGTGGAGGCAAACCTCGGCGCCGCGGTGTTCGAGTTCGTCCCGGAGCAGCATCGCGGGCGAGTAGAGGTCTTCTCTCACGCCCGGGCGGAAGGCCAGCCCCAGCAGCAGCACGCGGCGTCCGCGCAGACCTCCGAGGGCATGCTCCAGCCGGGCCACCATGTGATCCGCCTGCCCGTCGTTGATGCGGCGCGCGCGCTCCACCAGGGTCGCGGGAGTGCCCCGGAGCACCGCGTCGCGAATCAGGAAATAGGGATACACGGGCGTGCAGTGTCCCCCCACGCCGATGCCCGGGCGCAGCAGGTAAGTCTCGCCGTCGGTGTTGGCGGCGTTGAGCACCGGCTCGAGATCGGTCCCGATGATTTCGGAGTAGCGCGCCAGCTCGTTGGCCAGGGCGATGTTGACGTCGCGATAGACCATCGCCGCCAGCTTCACCAGTTCGGCGGCTTCCAGGCTGCCCATGTTGAAGACCGGGGCACCCACATAGGTGCCATAGAAGGCCGCGGCCCGCTCCCCCGCGGCCGCCGTCAGTCCTCCCACCACTTTGGGGGTTTGGCCGATGCGCTTTAGGACGGTCCCGCTCTTGATGCGCTCCGGGGAATAGACCAGGTCGAAGTCGCGGCCCGCCTGCAGGCCTGTCTGCTCCAGCAGAGGACGGATGCGGTGTCGGGTGGTGCCGACCGGCACGGTGGTCTCGTAGCAGACCATCGCGCCGCGCCGCAGGCTGCCCGCGATCTGTTCGCTCACCGCCAGCACCGCCGAAAGGTCCGCCTCCCGCTGTGGCGTAAGCACCGCGGGGACGATGACCACCACCACTTCGGCGGCGGCGATGGCGGCGGGCACGTCGGTGGTAGCGCGCAGCCGCCCGGCCTTCACTGCCGCCGAGAGCATCTCCTCCACTCCAGGCTCCTCGATGGGGCAGCGACCGCGGTTGATGGCATCCACCAAGTCCTGGCGCAGGTCGCAGGCCATTACTTCCGCGCCTCGGCTGGCGAATTGGCAGGCCAGCGGCAGTCCCATCTTGCCAGCCCCGATCAGCGCGACCTTCATGGCCGAAGCTCCGGATGACGGGTGAACCAATCCAGCGTGAGCTGCAGCCCGCGCTCCAGGTCCACCTTGGGCTGATAGCCGAGCAGCCGCTGGGCCAGCGTGATGACCGGGGCGCGGTCGCGCACCTCGGCGCGCTGCACGGCTTGGAAGCGGACCTCCGTTCCCGGGGCCAGCCGAGCGATGCGCTGGGCGAGACCCAGGGTGCTCTCCACCGCCTCCGGATTGCCCACGTTGAGCACTTGGCCCGCCGCCGCTTCCGGCGAGGCCAGCAGGCTCTCCACCGCGTCCACCAGGTCTGAGACGTAGCACCAGGCGCGCGTCGCGGAGCCGTCTCCGTAGACGGTCAACGGCTGTCCCGCGACGGCAGCGCGGCAGAAGTTGCTGATGGCGCCTTCGCCCACCTGCCGCGGCCCGTAGATGTTGAAGGGACGCACCACCGTGGCCGTGAACCCGTGCTCCTCCCCGAAGCGCAACGTGAAGTGCTCCCCCGCCAGCTTGCTGGTGGCGTACACCCAGCGGCGGTCGGTGGAGGGTCCGATGCCACAGGGGTCGGCTTCGCTCACCTGGCGGGCATCGGCGCCAAAGACCTCGCTGGTGGAAAAGAAGACGAATTGCCGCACGTGCCGGCGCGCCGCCTCCTGGAGCACATTGCGCGTTCCCAGGATGTTGACCTCCAGCGTCTGCAGGGGTTCGCGATAGTAGCTGCTGACGCCGGCGATGGCGGCGAGGTGCACCACCACGTGCGCGCCTTCCAGAGCGGGCGCCAGCGAGTCCGTGTTGAGCGTGTCTCCGGTCATCAGGTGCACGCGCGGGTTCGCTTTCACTTCCGGCGCCAGGGAGAGCGAGTCCCGGCGGAAGTTGTCGAACAGGACGACCTCGTCCTTGCCAGACAAACGCTCAGCCAGGTGGGTCCCCACGAACCCGGCGCCGCCGGTGATCAGGATCTTTCCGATACCGCCTCCCAGAATGCTGCGTTCGGGGTTCCTTTTCTCATCCTGCGGCAGCGCTCTAGGTTATCCCAGTTCCGCGCCCCGGATTCGTGGTCAGTTTGGTTCTGCTCGCGCTTCGCTCCGGCGCTCAGTTGCGGTAGGCGGGGTCGGAGAAGTCGCTGAAGACGCCCTGCTGGATGGCCTCGGCGATCTCGCGGATGCCGTCGGGCACCCGCGCCGTGATCTGGAAGGCTAGGACCTTCTGCACCTTCTCGAACGACACCCGGTAGTCGCGCGGGTCTTCATGCTTCTCGACCACCTGGATCTCGACCGGATGCGGCACCTGCGCCCGTACCAGCTCCACGATCCCCTTCTTCTGGTAGTTCTCGCGGGTGTCGCCCACGTTGAAGACCTGGCCGCGCACCTTCTCCGGCGGGGCCTCCAGCGCCATCACCAGGGCGCGGGCGGCGTCGCGCACGTGGATGTAGGGCCGCCAGAACTGCTCCCCGAAGACCACCAGCTTCTTCTTGGTGAGCAATTCCATGGTGAACTCGTTCACGGTCAGATCGAAGCGCATGCGCGGCGAGAGCCCGAAGACGGTGGCGAAGCGCAGCACGGTGATCGCGGGCTGGGCTGCGGTCGAGGCCAGCAACGCCTTCTCCACCGCCACCTTGGTCTCGGCGTAGAGCGAGACCGGGGCCAGCGGCGATTCTTCGGTGACGTACTGCGTGGGGTCGGCCATGCGCCCGTAGTTGCTGCAGGTGGAGGCGAAGAGCAATTGCCCGGTACCTTGCTGCTGGGCCAGGCGCAGCAGTTGGAGCGAGGCTTCGAGGTTGACGCTGCGGGCGAGGTCGGGCTGTCGGGCGCAGGCGGGATCGCCCACGATGGCGGCCAGGTGGATGACAGCGTCGGCGCCGGTGAGTGCGCGCTCCACCACGGCCGCGTCGCGCACGTCCCCGCGGATGAAATGAAAGTCCGCGCCCTGGTAGAGGCCGAGCAGCGAGCGCCCGCCGTGCAAGAGCGAATCCAGCACGCGCACCCGGTAGCCGCGCTGCAAGAGCAGGTGGCAGACCACCGAGCCCACGTAGCCCGCGCCGCCCAGCACCAGCACCGTTTTCTTCGAATTTTCCGGGCTCACGCTCTCATCCTGGAAGTGGGAGATGGAAGATCAGGCACGGCCGTTCCTCACATCGTCCTGGGCCTGGGCGTAGTCTTCGGGCTGCCCGATGTCGAGCCAGTACTCGCTGATGGGAAAAGCCACCACGCGCTTTCCCGCGGCCATGAGCGCGGCGATCAGGTCGGTCATGTCGAAGTGGCGGTCGGCCGGGACCAGGCGGCAGAGCTCCGGCTGCAGCAGGTACACGCCCGCGTTCACGAACAGCCGCTGCGTGGGCTTCTCCGCCAGCCGCGAGACCTGCACGCCCTCGGTCTCCACCACGCCATAGGGGACGCGCAGTTCGTAGTGGCGCACACCCACGGTCATGTCGGCGCGGTTCTCGCGGTGGAAGTCGAGCAAAGCGCGGTAGTTCAATCGGGTGAGGATGTCGCCGTTGATCACCAGCAGGGGCTGGTCGCCGGGAGGCATCTGCGCCAGCGCCCCCGCCGTCCCCCGCGGCTGCTCCTCGTCGAGATAATTGATCTCGACGCCGAAGTGGTCGCCGTTGCCGAAGTGCTGCGCCACCACCTGCGACTTGTAGTGTGTGGCCAGGTAGATGGAGTGGATGCCGGCCTCGCGCAACTGCTCAACCGTACGCTCCAGCAGCGGCTTGTCGCCCACCGGCAGCATGGGCTTGGGAAGGTCTTCGGTGAGCGGGCGCAAGCGCTGGCCGTAGCCCCCGGCCATGACCACGGCGGCGAGTTGCGGCGCGCGCTCCTGCTCCAGGAGTTCTTCCAGCAAGGCCAGGTCCTGCACCCGGCCCTGCGCATCGAGCAGGGGAAGATGGCGCAGCCCAGCCTTCTCCAGGATGCGGATGAGTTCGGCATGCGCGGCGCCCAGGGGCGCGGTCAGCGGCGGCGCGCTGCGCCGCGCCTGCAGGGTGGAGACGGGAAGCTGGAGATCGGTGCCGGCGAGCACGGCGCGGCGCAGGTCGCCGTCGGTGACGGTGTCGAGCAGGCGGCCCTCGGCGTCGGCCACCAGAGCGATGCCGTGCGCGTTCTGGTTGATGCGCTGCATCACTGCCAGCAGCGAGTCCTGCGGCGCAACCAGGAATGGTCGAAGGTCCCGCATGGTCAGCGACTCGGCCTCACGCGCGCGGGGTTGCCCGCCACCGTGGCGCGGGCGGGGACATCGGCCACCACCACCGCCCCGACCCCCACCAGCGCGCCCTCGGCGAGGCTCACGCCCTGACGCACCGCAGCGCCGGTACCCACGTGTCCGTACTTCCCGACCCGCACGCCGCCGGAGAGCACGGCGCCGGGAGCGATGTGCACGTGATCCTCGAGCACGCAGTCGTGGTCCACCACCGCGCCGGTGTTGACGATGACGTTGACGCCCAGGCGCGCGCCCGGGTTGACCACGGCTCCCGCCATGATGGCTGCTCCCTCACCCACCTCGGCCGAAGCGGCCACCACGGCCGCGGGATGGATGGCCTTGACGAAGTGGAAGCCGAGCCCGCGGAAGCGCTCAAAGAGCTGGGCGCGCGGCTGATTGTCGCCCACGGCACCCACGCCGAGGAAGGCGTGGCTGACGCCTTCGCGCAGCAAGCGGTCGAGGGCTTCATAGCCGCCCAGCACGCTCACGCCTTCCAGGGATTTGCCGTGCTGCTTGGGATCGGCGTCCACCAGACCCACGACCTCGAATCCCGAAGCGCACCGCAGGACGTCGAGCAGGACCTTGGCGTGTCCTCCGGCCCCGATGCCCGCGACCTTGATCAACCGCTGTGCCCCCTGTGGAACGGACTCTTCTGCCGCGGCCCGGCGAGTGCCGGGCGCAGTGCGAAACAATTGCCGTCCAGTCTACCGTAAGCGGGTGATGCCGCCAAAAGAAGTGGATCCGGAAGCGTTACCGACCAGCTACCCGGACATAGGGCCACCGGATCCCGGGCTCACCGCAAAGGGCCTGGTAGCGGGGCAGGTCGGCGATGAGCGTGAACGTGGAATACTGCCAGGTCCGCCCGCCGAAGCTGCGCTTGAAATGAAACAGGGTGTCGCCGGGCCGGTTGCCGCCTCCCAGATGCAGCCAGCGCGCCCCGCGAGCGCGCGCCAGCTGCGCCCCATGGACGATCAAGAGGGCGGTGCTTCCCAGCCTGCGGCCTTCCTCATCGCTCGTGCTCAGGTGATAGTGAGCAAAATCACGCCCCAGGAAAAAAATGACTCCGCCCACGGCCTTGCCATCGTGGAAGGCCATGGCGAGCATAAATTCCTCTCCTAGGCCGCGGGCCAAGGCAAGGAAGTACTCCTCGGGAAAGCGCAAGAAAGCGGCAGCGTTCAAGCGCTCCATGTCCGCCGTGTAGAGGCGGCAGAACTCTCGCAAGTAGGAGCAGCCTGCTTGCACGCACTCTTCACCAGTCCAAGTCCGGAGTTCCAGGTTGCGGCCGGCAGAACTAAGGTAGGAACGCCGGCGTTTGGCCAGGTCGGCGGGGCGGTCGGCGCCCTCGTCCCAATGGCCGAGGTCGATCGCGCAGGTCTCGATGCTGGGCGCAAGCACCAGCTCCGGGCGCTTCGGCAAGCGGGCGAACGTCTCGACCTGATTCAGGAGAGGATGGAGCCGGAGCACGCAGCAGGTGAGCCCCTGGGCTGCGCACCACCGTCGCAAGCGATCGAGGGCAGCGAGCGTGTCCTCCAGGGGCGGCTCCGCTCCCTCCAGGGGCAACCAGCCGCCGTAGCCGTAGGGCGAATAGCCGTCCACCACGGAAGCGCCGCCCGATCCGGGAGTCCACTCGCGGACCATCAAGGACACCAGGACGCGACCGCCGGGGGAGGGCAGCAGCAGCGCGATCGCGCGCGAGGGCTCGGCCTTTTCGTAGGCCGCGGCGTAGCCCGGGCGATAGTAGCAGTCGGGGGTGGGAGCGCCGCCGGCAAGGCTTTCCCAGCGCGCGTACTCCGCGGGCTGCGCCGCCGCGAGCATCTCGACCCCTTCCCCTGAGACGAGTTTGATCACAGTGTCGTCGTCCTCGGAGGCGCAGCCGACGCGCGCGGGTTCACCCTCGGTTCTGCGGGTGTCTCGCTCTCCATTCGGAGGCGAGCAGCGACATCACCCGGGTGTTGACGTAAGCGCCGTTGCGGAACTGGTCGTCGCGCAGGATACCATCGGTCGCGAAACCCAGGGATTCGTAGAGGTGAGAGGCGCGGCGATTGCTTTCGAGGACCAGCAGCCAGACCTTGTGCAGGTGGAGCTGCCGGAATCCGTAAGCGACGACTGCCTCGGTCACAGCGCGGCCGATGCCCCTCCCCTGCCACTTCCTGTCCCCGACCAGGATGCCGAACTCGGCTTTCCCCACGCGCTGGTCGATCTGGTAGAGACCCGCGTGCCCCAGGCAGAGGTTCGACTTCCTCGCGGCGATGGCCCAGATCACACGGTCCTTGGCGTGGCTGATCGTGTGGATCCACTCCTTCATCTCGCGGCGGGAAAAGCCGGTGGGAAACCCGGTGAGGCTCTGCGTGACCTCCCAGTCGTTGCGGATGCGGTAGAGGCGGTCCACGTCCCCGGGCTCGAACTTCCGCAGCACGACCTGTCGGAGAACGATCATGGCGTTTGCGCAGTCTACTACTTCCCCTGGGGAGCCGCTTGAGGTTTTCCCTCGCTGGCGACCGGCTGCCCGCTCTGCAGGAAGAGCTCGCCCGGGGCCTCGGGGATCGCCGGCCACAGCGCCGACGAGCGGTTCTCTACGAAGATGCCGATGCCGGCGGGATCCAGCACCTGCCGCTTCAGTTCCAGCACCACCTTGTCCATGGGAATGCGCCACGGCGTCTGCCACAGGCTGGGATGGGAAGCCGCGGGCGACCACATCTGCAGGTGCGAGGCTTCGGGGTAGAGTTCCGTGTCCTGGTAGAAGTACTGCGCATTGCTGAGATCGATGCCGCACAGCACCACCGTCTTGTACCGCAGCCGCGCCGCCAGGGCGATCAGCGAACTCAGCGTGGAGAGCTGCTTGAAGAGATAGCGGATGCGGGTGGCAGGCCGGAACAGGCCCTTGCGCCGCAGGTAGGCGACAGCATAGGCGAACTCCTGCTCGTTCCGCGCGGCGGCCGGAAAGGTGTCCACGGTGAACAGCGACTCGCGCCACGCTTCCGGATAGGCCGGCGCATAGCTGGGCGCCAGGTTGCTGAGTTCGGTCGCGACCTTCAGGATCGGGGTGTAGTCCTGCGCCCTCTCGGCCGAGACCTTCCGATAGAGCTCGAACACCCCCCGGCTTGCTTCTCCCAAAGCCTCGAAGAAGTACATGCGGGGAACGAACGGGTGCAGGGGCCAGAAGTTGAAGCCGATAGTGTCGTAGCGCGCGATGGCTGCCCAACGCTCGCGCGAGATCTGGTTGATCGAGGCCCCGCTGCCCAGCAGGAACACGACCTCGCTCTTCTTAAAGCTGGACAAGTCCACTTCCCGCAGCCGGCGCACACCCAGCTTGCGTCGCGCCCGCCGGCACGCGCGCACGTCCCGCAGCCAGTGCCAGAGCAGAAACAGCCGCAGGAAGATGGGATACGGAAGCTTCTTAAGCGGAGCTTTGAGATCCACGGGGTGATCGCCGCTGGGTTGCATCTTACCCTAACCGGCCGGAAGAGACCGAGGCCGCTCAACCGCCATAGATGGCGGCGATGAGGCGCATGGTCTCGATGGCGTCGGCGAGCGTGGCCGATTGGGAAGGCTCCTCGCGCGCGGCCGCCACCGCCTGCTCCGCCTGCAGGCGGAATCCAGCCTTGAAGTCGCGGTCCCATGGGTGCGCCTCAATGGCGACCGGGATCGGCTGGCCCGCCTCCTGGCAGGTCAGCTTCTCCAGGGGCCGCATCGTCCAGCGTGTCCGCGCGGCAGTGACCTCCACCGCCCACGGCCCCGGCTGGTTCCACACCGCCTCGTAGTAGCCGGTGTCGCCGCTCTCGAAGACCAGCTTCGCCACCACCCTGCCGGGCCGCGCCGCATCCCAGGGAATCACGGCTTCGACGGCGCGGACCTTCCCCCGCCCGAAGACGCGCAGGTAATCGACCAGGTGGATGGAGTTGCCGTAGCGCCAGTTCTCCACCACCGCCGTCGGATGTCCCAGGGACCTCGCTCGCTCCAGGTCCTGCTGGTCCCAGACGTGGACGTGGCGCGTCTCCGGATGTGCGCGCAGGCCGGCCAGCACGGTCTGCGTCCCGGAGTAAAAGCGCCGGTTCAGCCCCACCAGTACCCTCCGTTCCCGGCGCCGGGCCTCTTCCTGGAGGAAAAGCGC
>DASPRL010000283.1 GCA_035624475.1 Terriglobales bacterium | reverse complement strand
AGGTGGTCGGCACCTACTCGACCACCGAGCCTTTGCTGGTGGACGAGGCGCCGCGCGACCTGCCCCACTGTTGCGGGATGCTGCGGCATGACGACCGCCTGGCCCTGGCGCTGGACCTGCACCGCATGACGCAGGCATTTCCCATCCCGGTGATTTGAGCGAGCAGCTTGGCGCGGCCCCGCCGCGCACGGAAGTTTGGAGGACGTTATGAAAGGTCGGTTGAGTTCGACCGTTTGGATCCTGGTGGCCGCCACCCTGGTGGGCATGCTGGTGGTCTTCGCCCTGGGCTTCGGGGCGGGCGCCTACGCCAAAGGCCTGAACATGCTCGACGCCATCGGCGGCTCCAGCGAAGCCGGGGTGCGCATGCTGGGCGCCCTGGCGGTCATGGTTGCGGTCTGCTTCGTCCTGTACCTGCTGCTGGGCAGCCGGGTGCTCAAACCGGCCAGGGAACTGGCCGAGTACTCGGAGAAGCTGGCGGCCGGCGACTACCGCTCCAAGGTGCAGATCGACTCCGCCGACGATTTCGGCTACATCGCCGACAACCTCAACCGCAGCGCCGACAAGGTCTCCAAGGCGGTCTTCAACCAGGAGGCGCAGGAGTCGCTGCAGCGCAGCGTGACCGACTTCCTCACCATCGTCAGCCAGATCGGGCGCGGCGACCTGACCCTGCGCGGCAAGGTCACCAACGACGCCCTGGGCAACGTGGTGGACTCGGTCAACTACATGCTCGACAACTTCACCAAGGTGCTGGAGCGGGTGCGCAAGGCCGCCATCGACGTCTCCTCCAGCGCCAACGAGATCCTGCTGGCCTCGGAGGAGATGTCCACCGGCGCCACCCAGCAGGACCAGGAGATCACCAACACCTCTTCCGCGGTGGAGGAGCTGACGGTCTCCATGAAGCAGGTGTCGAACAACGCGGAGGCCAGCGCCGAGGCCGCGCGCCGCGCCCTGGACGCTGCCGAGCAGGGCAACCGCGCCGTGCGCGACACCCTGGAGGGCATGCAGCGCATCCGCGCTTCCGTGCAGGCCACCGCCAAGAAGATCAAGTCGCTGGGCGACCGCTCGCTGGAGATCTCGGAGATCATCAACGTGATCAACGACATCACGGAGCAGACCAACCTGCTGGCGCTCAACGCCGCCATCGAGGCGGCGCGCGCGGGCGAGGCCGGCCGCGGCTTCGCCGTGGTCGCCGACGAGGTGCGCAAGCTGGCCGAGCACTCGCGCAACGCCACCAAGGACATCGCCGCGCTCATCAAGGCCATCCAGGCGGAGACGAACGAAGCCGTGGTGGTCATGGAGGAAGGCACCAAGGAAGTGGAGATCGGGGCGCGGCTGGCCGACCAGGCCGGCAAAGCCCTGGAAGCCATCTCCTCGGTGGTGCGGCAGTCGGCCGAGCTGGTGCAGGAGATCTCCCTGGCCTCCAAGCAGCAGGTGCGGGGGACGGAGGGCGTGGCCAACGCCATGCAGATCATCTCCAACATCACCCGCCAGACCTCGCAGGGGGCGCGCCAGACGGCACGCACAGTCGAGCAGATGGTGAAGCTCTCGGAGCAGTTGAACGAGGCGCTCTCGCAGTTCCGCGTGAGCCCCGCCGCCGGCTCGTCGCCGTCGCGGGTGGAGATGGCGAGCACGGCGCGCTAGCCCGCGCCGGTCCCCGCAAGCGCCTGAGCGCGGGGCGCCGGCCGGCGAGACAGGGTCATGCCCGACAAGCAGGCCACTTCCGGCACTCTGACGGAGCACGAGCTGGGCGAGATCCGCGCCCTCATCGAGCGCCGCTCCGGCATCCTCTTCGATGCCTCGCGGGAGCGTTTTTTCTTCGGCCGCCTGCAGGAGCACATGGCCGCTAAGAAGCTGGCCCGCGGCCACGATCTGCTGCGCCTGCTGCGCAACTCCAACGTCGAGTACGACGCCCTGCTGGAGCGGCTGCTCACCCAGGAGACCTCCTTCTTCCGCTATCCCTCGGTCTTCGAGGCGCTGGAAAAGCGCATCCTGCCCGAGCTGCACATGAAGAAGTTCTGGGAGAGTCCGCGCACCCTGCGCATCTGGAGCGCGGGCTGCTCCAGCGGCGAGGAGCCCTACTCCATCGCCATGACCATCGCCGACGCCTTCGAGCTGGCCGAGGCCTGGAACATCCACATCCTGGCCACCGACGTCAGCCGGGAGGCCCTGCAGCGCGCCGAGCGCGGCGTCTACTCCCGCCGCGACGTCGAGGTGCTCACCCCGCCGCGCGTCGAGAACTACTTCGCCCGCGTGGGCGACCAGTTCATGGTCAAGCCCAAGATCCGCAACATGGTCACCTTCGCTCCCATGAACCTCGCCCAAGTCATCTACATGGGGCGCTTCGACTGCATCTTCTGCATGAACGTGATGATCTACTTTTCCGAGGAGCGGCGCGCGCAGCTCATCCAGCGCTTCTACGATTACCTGGAGCCCGGCGGCTACCTCTTCCTCGGGCACGCCGAGTCGGTGGCCAAGCTGCCGGTGAAATTCGAGTCCGTGGTGCACAAGGACTCCATCCTCTACCACAAGCCCCCCACGGGCGTAGCCGCCAGGGCCGGCGCCCTGGCCCAGGAGAAGCCGTGAGCGCGCCCGGCGGCGAATTCGTCGAAGTCTTCCTGCAGGAGGCCTCCGAGCACCTGCAGTTCCTGCGCGAGTACTCCGGCATCCTGCAGGACCCCTATCCCGTCCCCGAGGACGTCGAGCGCCTCTATATCTCCGCCCACACCCTCACCGGCACCTCCGCCAGCTACGGCTACCCGCTCTTCTCCGAGGTGGCGGGCAAGCTCGCCCACATCTTCCAGTACGCCATGAATGCCACCATCGGCGCGGAGGCCTCCGGCCCCCTGGTGGAGTTCATCTCCGAAGCCATCGCCGTGCTGGAGTCCGACCTGCTGCTCATCAGCGCCAACGCGGTGGAGGCGGTGGAGGAGATCAACGCCTTCAAGGAGAAGTATCCCTTCGCCTTCCAGGCGCCGGCGGCGGAGGCCGCGCCCGAGGGCGCGGAGGCGGCCGCCGCCGAAGTCGAGGCGCCGCCCCCGCCTCCCGAGCCGGTGGTCGAGGAATTGCCGCCGGACGCCGAGGTGGGCCAGGAGATCCTGGAGTTCTTCGTGCCCGAAGCCGAAGAGCACCTCCAGGTGGTCACCGAATGCCTGCTCTCGCTGGAGGCCAATCCCAACGCCGCCGACATCAACAAGCTCTTCCGCGCCGTGCACACGCTGAAGGGAGCGGCGGCGCAGGTGGGGCTGCACCGCATCGCCCACGTCGCCCACCGCGCCGAGGACCTGATCGGGCGGCTGCGCGACGGCGTGCTCCGCCCCAGCGCCGGCATCGTGGACATCTGCCTGGAGGCGGTGGACACGCTCAAGAAGTTCCTCTACCGGCAGTGGCCGGATGAAGCCGGCATGCGCGCGGGCACGCGCTCGCTCCTGCTGCGCATCGCCCGCCTGGCTCCGCAGGAAGCCGCCGAAGCGGTGGCGGCGCCTCCAGCCGCGCCGCCGGAAGCGGTCGCAGCGGCCGTGGAAGCTCCACTGCCCGCGCCCGCCGAAGTCGCGCCCGCGCTCCCGGCGGAAGTGCCCGCGGCTGCGCCCGCTCCCGCCGAAATGGCCGCCGAGCCCGAGCTGGCCGAAGCCCTGCCCGGCAAGCGCGAATTGGCGGCCATGCCCCAGTCCAAGTCGGTGCGCGTCGCGCTGGAGCGCCTGGACCGCATGATGAATGCGGTGGGCGAACTGGTCATCAACCGCACCCGCATGCTGGGCCGCCTGAACGAGCTGGAGCGCCTGGCCGACGTCCTCAACTTTTCCAAGGCGCGCATGGCCGACAAGATCGGCGAGTTCCAGGAGAAGTATGAGTTCAGCAGCCTGACCGGGCGCTCCCTGCCAGCGGCCCGGCCGGCCGAGCCCTATCCCTTCCGCGGCGGCTACTCCAGCTACACCCACAGCTACGACGCCTCCCTGGCCGAGTTCAGCGAGCTGGAAATGGACCGCTACGACGAGTTCAACATCCTCTCGCGCTCGCTCTCGGAGATCTCCGCCGACATCACCGAGGTGCTCACCCAGCTCGACGGCTTCGTGCGCCGGGTGGACTCCGACATCGACGAGTTCACCAAGCTGGCCCACCGCCTGCAGGACGAGATCACGCAGTCGCGCATGGTGCCCATCGGCAACCTCTACACCCGACTCTCGCGCACCGTGCGCGATGCCGCCCACGCCGCCGGCAAGCACGTGGATCTCACCCTGGCGGGCGCCGAGACCGAGCTCGATAACAACATCATCCAGCAGATCTCCGATCCCCTGGTGCACCTGGTGCGCAACGCCGTGGCTCACGGCATCGAGCGCACCGAGGAGCGCTACCACGGCGGCAAGCCCGACCACGGCACCGTGGCCGTGCGCGCCTACCACCGCGGCAACCACATCTACATCGAGGTGGAGGACGACGGCCGCGGCATCGACTACGAGAAGGTACGCGCTACCGCCGTGGAGGCCGGCCTGGTCCCGGCCGAGGACGCCGAGCGCCTGGGCGAGCGCGAGCTGCTGGAGTTCCTCTTCCACCCCGGCTTCTCCACCGCCCCGCGCAAGACCGAGCTGGCCGGCCGCGGCGTCGGCCTGGACGTGGTGAAGGCCAACCTGACCGCGCTCAACGGCGAGATCGAGATCGAGACCCAGAAAGGGCAGGGCAGCCGCTTCACCCTCAAGGTGCCGCTCACCCTCATCATCTCGCAGGCGCTGTTCGTGCGCTGCAACGACTCGCTGTTTGCCCTGCCGCTGGCGGTGGTGGAGGAGATCCGCCGCCTGCGCGACGAGGACATCGAAGAGGTGGGCGGTAAGCTGCTCACCAAGGTGCGCGACGTGGTCACCGAGGTGGTGCGCCTCGACACTCACCTCGGCCTGGAGCCGGTCAAGCCGGTCAACGGCTACTACCGCATGGTCATCGTCAATGTGGCCGGGCGCCAGGTGGGCGTGGTGGTGGAGGAGGTGCTGCGCAAGGACGAGATCGTCATCAAGAACCTGGGCGAGTACCTGCGCAACCTGAAGCTGTTCCCCGGGGCCACCATCGCCCCCGACGGCAGCCTGATCCTGCTGATCGACGTGAACCGGCTGGTGGCGGGCGAGGCCATCGAGCGCCGCCCGCTCATGACCGCGGCCACCGCCGCCCGCCTGTTCGCGCCCGGCGCCGTGGCCGTGGCCCAGGGCGAGATCCCCGCCGCCGCCATCGACGTCGTGCCCACGGAAAAGGTGGTGGTCCTGGCCGACGATTCCATCAGCGTGCGCAAGTTCGTCGGCCGCATGCTGGAGAAGGCCGGCTACCGCGTGCGCCTGGCCGCCGACGGCCTGGAGGCCCTGGAGATCGCCACCCAGACGCTGTGCGACCTGGTGGTCACCGACCTGGAGATGCCGCGCACCAACGGCTACGAACTCATCGCGCACCTGCAGCAGAATCCGGAGACCAGGAAGATCCCGGTGATGGTGGTCACCTCGCGCGCCGGCGCCAAGCACCGCGACCGCGCCATGCGCGAGGGCGCCTCCGCCTTCCTCACCAAGCCGGTGCAGGAAGACCAGTTCCTGGCGGCGGTGGCCGAACTCATCGGCGTCGCCGGGACACCCAAGCCGGAAGGCGCGCCGGTGGGGAGCACAGAGAAGCAGGCATGAACGGTACGGGCAAGCGAATCCGAGTGCTGATCGCCGACGATTCGGCCTTCATGCGCAAGGTGCTGCAGAGCATCTTGCTCGCCGACCCGCAGCTCGAGGTCATCGGCGAGGCCCGCGACGGCCGCGAGGCCGTCAGCCTGGCCGAGTCGCTCAAGCCCGACGTCATCACCATGGATATCAACATGCCGCACATGGACGGCCTGCAGGCCACCGAAGTCATCATGTCGAGCCATCCCCGGCCCATCGTGATCGTCTCCTCGGAATCGCGCGAGGGCGCCGACACGACGCTCAAGGCCCTGGAGCTGGGCGCCATCGACTTCGTGGCCAAGCCCTCCAGCGGCGTCGACCTCGACATGAACAGCGTGCGCGACGAACTGCTGCGCAAGCTCAAGATGGCCGCCAAGGTGCGCGTGGTGCGCACCGCCGTCCGTCCCAAGACCTCCCAAGGCTTCGCCGCCGCGCCCGCTTCCGCACCGCCGCCGGCCGCGGCCTCCGTCCCCGCCGCGCCCCGTCCCGCGCCTGCCGCCCCTGCGCCCCAGCCGGGGAAGACAAATGGCCGCTTCCCCATCGTGGTGATCGCCGCCTCCACCGGCGGCCCCGCCACCCTCATGCGCTTCATCCCTCTCTTCCCCAAGGATTTTCCCGGCGCGGTGCTGCTGGTCCAGCACATGCCCGCCAGCTTCACCGCGCAGTTCAGCCAGCAGTTGGGCGAGATCGCGGCCATCCGGGTGAAGGAGGCCGAGCCCGGGGAGATCGTGCAGCCCAGCCAGCTCTATGTCTGTCCCGGCTCGCACCACCTGCGGCTCTCGCCCACCGGGCGCATCACCCTGGACGACGGCCCTCGCATCTCCGGCTACCGCCCCTGCGCCGACGTCACCCTGGAGACGGTCGCGGCCTTCGCCGGGCCCATGACCATCGGCGTGGTGCTCACCGGGATGGGCAACGATTCCGCGCGCGGGGTGCAGGCGGTCAAGGCCGCCGGCGGCCACGTCATCGCCCAGGACGAGGCCACCTGCGTCATCTTCGGCATGCCCTCGGAGGCCATCCGTACCGGCTGCGTGGACCAGGTGCTGGGCATCGACGCCATCTATCCCGCGGTCGAGAAGCGCGTGCTCTACGTCTTCGGCGCCGCCCGGGTGGGTGCCTTGTGAGACTCACGCGCAGCGATCCGCGCAAGCGCTCCTCCCGCCGCGGCGAAGCCGTGATCCTGTTCAGCGTGGCCGGCACCAGCTTCGCCATCGCCGTCAGCGCGGTGGAGGAGATCCGCAGCACCGAGGGCCTGCGCCCCGCGCCTGCGGGCTTCGCCGGCTCGCGCCTGCCCAAGGTCAAGCACCTGCTGGAGCGCGAGCGCAAGACCTACTTCGTGGTGGACTCCAACCTCCACTTCCACATCCTGCCCTCGCGGGCCACGCGCGTGCTCGTCCTGCGGCATCTCCCGGTCGCGGTTCTAGTGGACAATATCGAGAAGACCACGGAGATCACCGTGCTGCACGCCTTGCCCCGCTCCTTCGAGGGCGAGGAGCGGCAGTGGTACCGCGGCCTGACGCTCTTCGGCGAGCAGGTGGTGCCGGTGGTGCGGCCGGAGTCGTTCCTCAGCAAGGGCGAAGTGGCGGTGGCGCAGGCCAGCGCCTCCAAGCTGGCGGCGGCGGCGGCCCCGGCCCCGGGAGCGGCTTCGGCATGAGCAGCGCGCGCGCCAATCCGACTTCGCCGGCGGCCGGGCGCTCCTTCGTCCTCTTTCCCCTGGGGAAGAAGCGTTTCGCGCTGCCCGCCGACCTCGTCACCGAACTGGCCCGCCCCGACCGCCTGCAGGCCTTCCCGCACACCACCCCGCTGCTCACCGGGGTGCTGGTACGGCGTTCGCACATCGTGCCCGTTTTCGACGTGGCCCAGGTGCTGATCGGGCCGGGCGCGCCCGCCCGCAAGTTCTACCTCATCGCCACGCGCCATTTCGGCGCCGCCCCGGAGTGGACCGCCATCCCGGTCTCCGGGGAGTGTGAGCTTGCCACCGCGGAGGTGGTCCCACCCGCGGGCAAGCTGCCCCCGTACGTGGTGGGGCTGCTCTCGCTGGAGCGCGAGATCGTCGAGTTGCTCGACCTGGAGAAGCTGGCCGAGGCGGAGGTGTCCACATGAGCGCCGCCGCCACCGCCACCCCGCCCAGGATCCTGGTCATCGACAGCAACGTTTTCTTCGCCAAGCGGCTGGGCGACGCTCTCAAGCACGAGGGCTTCGACGTGGTGCACAGCACCCAGTCGGCCTACGCCATGACCATGCTGGAGTGGAACACGCCCGCCGCCATCCTCTGCGCCACCAACCTGCGGGAGATGGGAGCGCACGAGCTTCCCAAGATCCTGCACGCCGACCTGAAGACGGCGCACATTCCCATCATCGCCATCGGCGACGGCGGCGACCAGGCACTGATGGAGGCTTTCCGCGCCGGCTGCGACGACTACGTGGACCGCCGCCTGGGCCCGGAGCACATCGCCGCCCACGTGCGTACCTTCCTGCGCAGCCACCAGGAAGGCTTCCAGCCCACCCAGATGCTCACCGGCTCGGAGACCGCGCTCAGCGGCAGCCTGTCGCACATGGAGTTGCCGGGGGTGATCCAGATGCTGACCCACTCGCGGCAGACGGGAGCGCTGCACGTCAACGCCGGCGAGACCGACGGCATCATCTTCTTCGACGCCGGCGATGTCTCCCACGCCGAGAGTGGCGACCTGATCGGCGACGACGCCGTCGTCCACATCGTCAAGAGCTGCAACCAGGTGGAGAACGGCGTCTACAAGTTCGTTCCCGGGGCCACCGCCGCCACCCGCACCGTGCTGCGCTCGGCCACCGAACTGATGCTCGACGCCCTCCGCGAGGTGGACGAGAGCGAGCACGATGCAGCCGAGGGAGGTTCGCAATGAGCGACGCCACAGCGGCGGCCGCCCCCACCGTCTACTTCATCGACGACAGCGCCACCATGCGCGAGGTCATCAAGATCGCCTTCCGCCGCGAGAACATCAACGTGGTCGCCTGCCACGATGCCGCCACCGCCCTCGCCCAGATCGAGCAGGAGCAGCCCGACGTGGTCATCAGCGACGTCATCATGCCCGACAAGGACGGCTACGAGGTCTGCCAGTACATCAAGCAGCATCCCCGCCTGGGCAAGACCCCGGTGATCCTGATGTCGGGCGTGGTCAACCGCTCCGTGGCCGAGAAAGCCTTCGCGGTGAAGGCCGACGAGCTCATCCGCAAGCCTTTCCAGCCGCAGGACCTGATCACGCGCGTGAAGCACCTGCTCTACCCCAAGGCCGCCCCGGCGGCCATGCCTCCGGCCGCGGCCACCGCCGCCCATGCCACGCTGAGCAGCATCTTCGCCGCGCCGGCCGCCGCCCCCGGTGCGCCGGTCGCGCGCCCGCGCCCCGTGGCGGCTCCGCCTCCGGCCGCCCCGGTGGCCGTGCCTCCACCGGCTGCGGCGGCCCCGCCGGCGCCACGCCCCGC
>DASPRL010000282.1 GCA_035624475.1 Terriglobales bacterium | reverse complement strand
GCGGTGCTCTACGAGATGCTGAGCGGCAAGGTGGCCTTCCAGAGCGACTCCTCGGTGGAGACCATGAACGCCATCCTGAAGGAAGATCCGCCCGAGCTGAGCGAGGCCAATCTGCGGGTGGCGCCGGGGGTGGCGCGGGTGGTGCAGCACTGCCTGGAAAAGCGCCCCGGCGACCGCTTCCAGTCGGCCCACGACCTGGAGTTCGCGCTGGGGGCGCTGTCGGGGACGGGGATCGGGAGCGGAGTGCGGCTGGGGGCGCCGCGGCGCAAGTGGCAAGCGTGGGCGGGAGCGGGAGTCGTGGTGGTGCTGGCGCTGGTGGGGACCTTTCTGCTGATGAGCCGGAGCCCGGCTCCGCAGCGCATGCAGTTCGCTATCCCAGTGAACGGCGAAGTGTATTCCATGGCCCTTTCCCGGGACGGCAGCCTGCTGGCCTTCGTCTCGCCCGACGCGGAGACGGGCGCCAGCATGATCTTCGTGCAGCGGGTGGGCGGCGGAGAGGCGCGCGAACTGCCGGGAACGGAGGGCGCGAGCTATCCGGCGTGGTCGCCCGACAACACGGCGCTGGCCTTCTTCGCCGGGGGCAAGCTGAGAAAGATCGCCGTGGGGGGCGGCCCTGCCGTGGCACTGGCCACCGCCGGACATGGGCGGGGCGCGAGCTGGGGCAGCCAGGGAGTGATCCTCTACACGCCCGAGATCGGCGGTCCGATCTGGCGGGTGAAGCCCGACGGCTCGGGAGCGGCACCGGAGACGGTGCAGCGTGGGGACGAGAACTCGCATCGCTGGGTCAGCTTCCTGCCCGACGGCCGGCATTATTTGTTCCTCGGCGTGAGCTTCTCTGCGCCCGTGGGTCCCGACAATGGGATCTACCTCGGGACGCTGGGCAGCAAGGAACGGAGGCTGCTGGTGAATGCGAGTGCCAGCGGGACCTTCGGGGCGGGCTCGCTGTTCTACCTGGACCCGAAAGCGGTGCTGATGGCGGCTCCGCTGGAGGTGAGCGCGGGAAAGCTAGGCGGGGCGCCGCAAGTGGAGGCTCCGGCGGTGGATTACTCACCCTCCACCCTGCTCGCCAACTTGACCGTGGCCGACAACGGGACGCTGGTCTATGACAGCAACCCGGGAGCGGCGCTCTCGCAGCTCACGTGGTATGACCGTACCGGCAAGGAAGCGGGCACGCTGGGGAGCCCGGGCATCGTGGCCAACCCGGCCATCGCTCCCGACGGCAACCGGGTGGCGGTGGACATCAACGACCTGAAAGCCAACAGCGTGAACCTGTGGATCCAGGATGCGGCCCGGGGTACCACCTCGCACTTCACCTTCGGTACCTCCGAGGAAGCGGATGGGGTGTGGTCGCGGGACGGGAGAACCATCGCCTACCGTGGAGTGGAGACGGTCCCGGACATCAACCTCAAGCCGGCCAGCGGGGTGGGCGCGCCGCGCATCCTGGCCCGTGGCGACCTGAATGGCGACCTTATCCCCAACTCCTGGTCGGCGGACGACCAGCAGATCCTGGGCACGGCGTTGTCGGCGGCGGGCGGCTCCCAGTTGGTGCTGGTGGAGGTAGCGACCGGAAAGTCGACGCCCTTCCTGAAGGCGAGCGGCAACCAGACCAACGGGCAGATCTCGCCGGACGGGAAGTGGGTGGCCTATGCGTCGGATGAGTCCGGGCAGTGGGAGATCTACGTGACCACCTTTCCCGGGGCGGCAGGGAAGTGGCAGGTGTCGACCGGCGGAGGTACCGAACCGCGCTGGCGCCGCGACGGCAAGGAGATCTTCTACATCGCCCCCACGGGGATGCTAACGGCGGTGCCGCTGAGCGCCGGCGCCGAGGGGATCGCGACCGGGGCAGCCAACTCCTTGTTCCGCATCCACGGACGCGCGCCCATCTCCTCCACCGATTTGTTCACCTACGACGTGGCGCCGGACGGGAAACGCTTCCTGGTCAACCGCTACGTGCCGCCCGAACATCCCGTGCCGCTCACCATCGTGCTGAACGCGACCGCGGGCGGGTCGCATTGAGCCTTTCCCCCGGGGGTCGCCGGCGGGATGACACCGCCCGAAGGGGCGGACTATACTGCTTGCACTCGTCGCGGTGGGGGAATGGCGCTTCAGGCAGGGAGCAGGCTAGGGCACTATGAGATCACCGGCGTCCTGGGAGCGGGCGGGATGGGAGAAGTCTACCGCGCCCGCGACACCCGCCTGGGCCGCGAAGTAGCGCTCAAGGTCCTGCCCGACGCGCTCGCCTACGGGCGGACGGGGCGGGAGCGCTTCGAGCAGGAGGCGCGCTCGGCCTCCGCCCTCAATCACCCCAACATCGTCACCATCTACGAGCTGGCGCAGGCCGACTCCATCCACTACATCGCCATGGAGCTGGTGGAGGGCGAGACGCTGCGGCAGAAGCTGGAGCGCGGACCGCTGCCGCTGCGCAAGGCGCTGGAGGTGGCGGCGCAGGTCGCCGAAGGCCTGGCCAAGGCGCACGAGTCGGGCATCGTGCATCGCGACCTGAAGCCCGAGAACGTGATCGTACCGCGCGAGGGTCCGGTGAAGATCCTCGACTTCGGGCTGGCCAAGCCGGCCGCGCCCAGCCTCCCGGGTGTCTCGCAGATCTCCACCCAGGGATTCGCCACCTCGCCGGGAGCGGTGATGGGAACGGCGGCGTACATGTCCCCGGAGCAGGCCGGCGGCCAGCCCCTGGACTTCCGCTCCGACCAGTTCTCCTTCGGGCTGATGCTCTACGAGATGGTGACGGGGAGCCGCGCCTTCCAGCGCCACACCACCGCCGAGACCATGGCGGCGATCATCCGGGAAGAGCCCGAGCCCATGCGGGCGCGCAACCCCGCTCTGCCGGCGCCGCTGTGCTGGATGACGGAGCGCTGCCTGGCCAAGGACCCCAAGGAGCGCTATGTCTCGACCCGCGACCTGGCGCGGGAAGTGGCCGCGCTGCGCGACCGTCTTGCCGACCTGCCGCAAGAGTCGCCCGAGGCCCGCCGGCCCAGCAACCTGCCCGTCGCTTCCACCGCTCTGGTGGGGCGGGAGCGCGAGGTCGCGGCCGCGAGCGAGCTCCTGCTGGGAGCGGAGGTGCGGCTGGTGACGGTGACCGGCCCCGGCGGCATCGGGAAGACGCGTCTCGCGCTCGAGGTGGCGCGCGCGCTTGAGCCCCGCTTTCCCGCGGGCGTCTACTTCGTGCCCCTGGCGGGAGTGAGCGATCTCCGGCTGATCGCTTCGGTGATCGCGCAGACGCTGGGGCTGCGGGAGAGCAGCGGGCGGTCGCCGCAGGAGGAGCTGAAGAGGTATCTGCAGGAGAGCCTGCGCGCGCCCCTGCTGCTGGTCTTCGACAATTTCGAGCACCTGCTGGCGGCGGCGCCGCTGGTGGCCGAACTGCTGGCCTTGGGCGGGAGCCTGAAGATCCTGGTGACCAGCCGGGCGGCCCTGCATCTCTCCGGGGAGCACGAGTTCCCCGTGCCTGCGCTGGCGCTGCCCGAGGCCCGCGCGCGGCTCAGCCCGGAGGCGCTGGCGCAGTGCCCGGCGGTGGCCTTGTTCGTGCAGCGGGCGCGGGCGGTCAAGCCCGACTTCACTCTGAGCGGCGACAATGCCGGCGCCGTGGCCGAGATCTGCGAGCGGCTGGACGGCCTGCCGCTGGCCATCGAGCTGGCGGCGGCGCGGGTCAAGCTGCTCTCGCCGGCGGCCATGCGCACCCGCCTGGAGAGCCGGCTGCAATTGCTGACCGGGGGAGCCCGCGACCTGCCCGCACGCCAGCAGACCCTGCGCGGCGCCATGGACTGGAGCTACGAATTACTGACTCCCGCCGAGCAGAAGCTCTTTCGCCGGCTGGCGGTCTTCGCCGGCGGCGCCACCCTGGAAGCCGCGGAGGCGGCGTGCGACACCAAGAGCGACCTGGGCGTGGACATCCTGGAGGGCATGGCCTCGCTGGTGGACAAGAGCCTGGTGCAGCAGCAGGAGCAGGAGGGCGGGGAGCCCCGCTTCCTCATGCTGGAGACGGTGCGCGAATACGCTCTCGAGCACCTTGCCGCCCAAGGCGAGGAGGCGGCGACCCGCCGGGCGCACGCCGCTTACTGCCTGGTGCTGGCGGAGGAGCTGGACGCCGCCGATGCTGCCGCTGAGGCGGGCCAGGCGGAACGCCTCGACCACCTGGAAAGCGAGCACGACAATCTTCGCGGCGCGTTGGACTGGCTGGCCGCGAGCGGCCAGGCGGAGTGGTGCCTGCGGCTGGGAGCGGCACTCTTCCACTTCTGGGAGCGGCGAGACTACCTCAGCGAGGGGCGCGAGCAGCTGGCGCGGGCGCTGGGTCCGGCGGGCGCCGCGGCCAGCAAGGCGCGCTCGCGGGCGCTGTTCGCCGCCGGGGTACTGGCGGGGTCGCAGGGCGACTACGCCTCTAACCAGCGCCTGATGGAAGCAAGCCTGGCGATGGCGCGCCAGTTGGGGGACAAGCAGGGCATCGCGGTTTCCCTGAACGCGCTGGCGGTGAATGCGCGCGACCGCGAGGACGTGGCCAGCGAGCGCGCCCTCTTCGAGGAGAGCCTGGCGGTGTGGAGGGAGGCGGGCGACCCGCAGGCGGTGGCCCGCGCCCTGAGCAATCTGGCCAACGTGGTCCGGCTGCAGGGGGATTACGAGCACGCCCGCAGCCTCTACCAGGAGTGCATGGCGGCCTTCCGGGAATTGGGTGACCGCGGCGGCGTGGCCTGGTCGCTCGACCACCTGGGAGACGTGGCGCGCGACCAGGGCGATGCCGCCGGCGCGCGCTCTCTCTACGAGGCCAGCCTGACCGCCTTCCGCGAGTCGGGCGACCTCTGGGGCGTCGCCGGGGCGCTGGCCGATCTCGGGGGTCTGGCCCAGGGGCAAGGGGACTACGCGGGGGCGCATGCCCTGTACGGCGAGAGCCTGAAGGTGTTCCAGGAGTTGGGGCACAAGCGCGGGGTGGCGCGGCTGCTGGAGTGCTTTGCGGCGTCGGCGGGGGCGCAGGGGCAGGCGGAACGGGCGCTGCGGCTGGCGGGGGCGGCGGCGGCGTTGCGCCATGCCATCGGCGCGGCTCTGACGCCACCCGAGCGGGCAGCGCTGGAAACGACGCTGGCGTCCGCGCGCGCCGCGCTGGACCATGCCAGCGGCACTTCGGCGTGGCTGGAGGGGTGGGCCTTGCCGGTAGAGCAGGCCATAGCGGAAGCGCAGGCCGGGCCGGCCCAAGGGTGAGCGGGCTTACTCCGCGGTCCCGGGATCGATGAGGCGGCGCACGGCGGAGATGCGATTGGCGGGGAAGCCGCCGCGGCGAGCGTGCTCGCGGATGGTGGCCTCGTCGGGAGCGAGATAGACGCAGTAGATCTTGTCGCCGGTGACGTAGCTGTGGAGCCACTGGATGTCCGGGCCCATGGCCTTGAGCACGTTCACCGACTTGCGCGAGACCTCCTGCAGCTCGGCGTCGGTCATGTTGCCGGCCCCGGGGATCTCGCGCTCGATCACGAACTTGGGCATGCGTTTCCTCCCCGAAGGTATTGATGCTAGCAGGGTGGGGGATGGTGCTCAAGAGATTCACAGGCAGTCCAGGAAGGAAACCGGGATGGACCTTCGATCGATCCAGAAGCCGTTGAAGGAGCAGTACCGCAGCCAGCCGGAGAGCTCGCGCATCACCCTGACCGCCAAGGGCAGCCAGAGCGGCGCCCCCATCGCCTGCTCGGTGGACATCGGCCGGGCCGTCTATGAGGCGCAGGCGCACAAAGGAGTGGGCGGGGCGGGGACGGGCGCCTGCTCCGGCGACCTGCTGCTGGGAGCGCTGGCCGCCTGCGCCCAGCTCACCTGCCAGATGGTGGCCACGGCCATGGGCATCCCCACCGAGCGCATCGAGGTCACGGTGGAGGGAGACTTGGACCTGCGGGGGACATTGGGGCTGGCGCGCGACGTGCCCGTCGGCTTTCCCGCAATCCGGGTGCGCTTCCAGATTGTGGCGCCGGCGGCCACGCCCGAGCAGGTGCGCGCGCTACAGGAGAAAACCGAGCAGTACTGCGTGGTCATGCAGACCCTGACGCATCCACCGGCCTTGCGGACGGAGTGGTCCCACCGATAAGCGGCGATCAGCGAAGCCGGGCCCCGCCCTTTGCGATGCGATGGTCGAGAAAGTTCTTCTGGCACTGCATGGCCTGGCTGCGGATCTCGGCGAAGCTGGGGAGGGCGCGCAGGCTGGCGAGGACCGGGTCGCGGTCCAGGGCGGGATAGGCGCAATAGCCGCGTGCGATAGCGTCACGGAGCATCCGGAGGGCCGCACCCCGGCGCCCACAGAAGGCGAGCTCGCCGCCTAACCAGTAGGAAGGTTCGGAGTCGTGGGCATCGACCAGGGAGGCGGCCGCGGAGTCGAGCTCCGCGCTCCCACGATGATTGATGCAAGCCTCGAAGAAGGGCTTGCCCCAGCCACCGCCGGCGGGGACTCGCTCCACTACGGCGCGCAGAGTGGTGGGGGAGGGGTCGGTGCGTATGGTGAAGTCAAAGTTGACTACGTTCACCCATTCCGACCCGGCACCAGTCTGGAGGAAGTCGCGAGCGCGGTCATAGCGCCCCAGCAGGATAAAAGCTAAGCTGCAGGTCACCCAATCGGAAGAGCCGGGATCGAGTGCCAGGGCGGTATCACATTCCCGTCCCGCCTCCTCGTTCAGCCCGGTGTAGCGCAGAACGTAAGAGAGGGTGAAGTGGGCCTGGGCACTATCGGGGCGGCGGCGCACCAGTTCGCTGGCCTGGTCGTAGGCTTCATTCAGTTCGCCCCTCTCGACGCGCTGTTCGATGAGGCGCGCGGCAGCCTCCGTCAGATTGGGATCGAGCTGCAGGGCGCGCTGGAAGGCGGGCAGGGCGCGCTGGTATTGCGCTTCGCCTCCCTCTCCGTAGGCAGCGTCACGCCTGCAGCGCCTGCCCAGGGCAAGCCAGGCGGGGGCGTAGTCAGGGTCAAGCTGAAGCGAGCGCTCCAGCAGCGCGATGGCCTGCTTGTTGGGCACGTTGTCGCGGGAGAGCGCCAGGCTGCGCAGGTAGAGGTCGTAGGCTTCGGGGTTGCGCGGCGTCGAACCGGAGGCGCTGGCAGAGGCCCCCAGCAGGGGCAGCAGCTCCTGGCGCACCCGCGCCGTGATCTGTTCCTTCAGGGAGATGAGATCCTTGGCCGGGCCGCTGACCGTCTCGCGCCACATCACGCGGTTGTTCTCCACTTCCACCATCTCCAGGGTGACGCTGATGCGGCTGCCTTGCTCGAGATAGTGTCCGGTGACGACGTTGCGCACGTGCAAATCGCGCCCGGCGGCCTGAAGGTCTGTGCCCGCTGCCTGGTACTTCTGCGTCTGGGAGAAGGGACGCACGGCCAGCGCAGGAACGTAGCTGAGGGTGGTGACCAGCTCGTCGGGGACAGCCAGACCCAGAAAATCCAGATTGTGGTCGGCGCCCACGTTCTGGAAGGGCAGGACCGCGACCGCCATGGGAGCGGAGGAGGTGGCCGTGGGCGCTGGAGGGCGGCGCGCCAGCCGCACGAGGAGAGCGGCCGCCACAACAACCACGACGGCCGCGCCGGCATAGGCCACCTTGCGGCCCAACCTGCCGCGTTGAGGCACGGGAAGGGCAACCGCGGCGGAGGAACTGGCGCCGCGCCCCAGCCGGCGCAGGTCCACCGCGACTTCGCGCGCCGACTGGTAGCGCAGCCCGGGGTCCTTCTCCAGGCACTTCAGGATGATGCGCTCCAGTTCGGGGGTAAGGCGCGGGTTGAGGGCCCGCGGCGAGAGCGGGGGCTGGTGCAGGATGTTGTCCACCAGGCGGGAACTCTGGGTCTCGGGGAAGGGGCGGCGGCCGGTGGCCGCCTCATAGAGCAGCGCGCCCAGGGCATAGAGGTCGGTGCGCGCGTCCGCCTTCTCCGCCAGGACCTGCTCGGGGGCCATGTAGGGCAGGGTGCCGGCGACGGCTTGAGGATCGGTCAGGCTCTGGGTGAGGTCGGAGTCGGCCGGGCGCAGCGCCTTGGCCAGTCCGAAGTCGAGCACCTTGACCGCGCCCCGGGGCGAAACCATGACGTTGCCGGGCTTCAGGTCGCGGTGCAGGATGCCGTGCTCGTGGGCCTCCTGCAGGGCGTCGGCCACCTGGGCGCCCAGCTCCGCCAGATCGCGCTCGGGAAGCGGCCCGCGCAGCAGCCGGTCGGCCAAGGTCATCCCCGGGATGAGCTCCATGGCCAGAAAGTCCACGCCCTGCTGCGTGTCGAAGTCGAAGACGGTAGCGATGTTGGGATGGCTGAGGCGGGAGAGCAGCAGGGCCTCCTGGCGGAAGCGGGAGCGGGCCTCCTCGTCGGCGAGCGCGCCCTGGGGCAGGACCTTGAGGGCGACGTCGCGGTCGAGATGCTGGTCGTGGGCGCGAAAGACCACACCCATGCCGCCGGCGCCGATCTTCTCGATGACCCGGTAATGCGACAGGTTGCTGCCGATCATGCCCGACCTTGGCCGCGCATCTTAGGCCGCGGCCGCGCGGCAAGTCAACGCGGAGGCACGGCTCACTTCTTGAAGAGGTCGTCGAAGGCTTTGCGGGCGTCGGCGGGAGTGCGCCCGGCGGAGCTGATGCCGGTGGTGGTCTCGCGCTCCACGCTCACCCGGATCTCGTAAAAGGTGCAGGCGTTGGCGGCATCCTTCGGGGTGACGCGCTCGGGGACGGGCTGACGGCACTCGAAGCGCTCGGAGGGATCGAAGTGGGTGCACTGCTGGCAGGAGTGCAGGGCGGCGGCGCACTTGGGGCACTGCGCGGGCAGGTCGCCCAGGGCCGGCAGCACCACGCCGCACTGGGCGCAGCGCGAAACCTGGCGCGCGCCCGGCAATTGGTTGGGGCGGAGCCCGAAGCTGTCGTTGCCTTTACGGGGGGACATAGGAAGGTTGAGTAGAGTGTAGCCCCAAAACGGGGCCGTTGGACGGGAAAAGTGACGGCCGGGGGCGGCGGGCGTGACACGCAGCGGCCGGACGGCTACACTCGGCGGCGGAGAGGACTTATGAAGCGGTCCATGGGCGTGACCATCGCGGCGGGGACCGTGCTGCTGGGCTCGGGGCTGACGCTGCTGCTGGGGCTGGGGATCGCGGCCCTCGGCTGGATGGAGAGCGACCCGCGGCTGGCGGCGCTGCGGCCGCTGCTGCTGGTGGAGGCGGCGATGTTCGGAGTGGTGGCCGTGCTAGGCATCGCCACCGGGGTGGACCTGCTGCGGCTGCGGCGCTGGGCGCGCATCTCGGTGCTCATCTTCGCGGGGTTCCTGTGCCTGATGGGATTCACCGCCGGCTTCGTCATCCTGCTCATGCCCTTCCCCGCGCCGCCGCATCCACCGGCCGAGTTCGCGCGGGTGATGGCGGGAGTGCGCGTGGGGCTCTCCGCCTTCTACTTCCTGCTGCTGGCCCTGGGAGCGTGGTGGCTCTGGCTGTTCACGCGGGAGAACGTGAAGGCGCAGTTCGCGGGCGCGAAGGGCGCGGCGCCGGCGGGCGGGAGTCCCGCGGCTGCAGCGGTGGCGCGGGTGGGCGTGGCCCAGGGACGTCCGGTGAGCATCACCATCATCGCGGTGCTCATCCTGCTGGGGGCGATCAATTTCCCGGTCGCGTTGCTACTGCGCTTCCCGGCCTATGTCTTCGGGTGGCGGGTGGCGGGTTGGGGCGGGGTGGCCTTCTATCTCGGATTCAGCCTGGCGCACCTGGCCATCGGAGCGGGGCTGCTGAAGCTGCGCCCCTGGAGCCGCTGGGCGGCCATCGCCCTCTACCTGTTCGGCATGATCAACGCCGCCACCATGGCCCTGCCGGGACGCATGGACGCGCTGATGGAGACGGTGTGGAGCCGCTTTCCCGCGGTCATGCGCCCGCCGGGGAACTTCCCCATGCCGCCCATGTGGATCTACATGACGCCGGCGGTCATTCTGATGGGAGTGATCCTCTACTTCTTGGTGCGGGAGGGGCCGGCGTTCCGGAAGAAAGTACTCAGTACCTAGTACTCAGTAGTCAGAAGAAGGATGGCGGAGAGGGAGGGATTCGAACCCCCGATACCCTTTCAGGTATGGCCGCTTTCGAGGCGGCTCGTTTCAACCACTCACGCACCTCTCCGCGTCAGAAAAGCAGTGGCCAGTGGTCAGTGGCCAGTTGCCAGTCAGTATTCAGTACCTAGTACTCAGTACTCAGGCCCTAGTACTCAGTACTCAGAAAAACCTCCCAAAGCGAAACTAAGTCCGCTGCTGGGCGCGGCGCTCGCGGAAAAACGTCTGCAAGAGCTCGGCGCAGCGGCCTCCCAGCACGCCCCAGGTCACGTCCATCTTGTGGTTCAGGCTGGGGTGGTTGAGGACCTGGAGGACGGAGTGGACCGCGCCCGCCTTGGGGTCCTCTGCGCCATACACCAGGCGCTTCAGGCGCGCGTGCACCAGCGCGCCGGCGCACATGGCGCACGGCTCGATGGTAACAAACATCTCGCAGCCCTCCAAGCGGTGGTTGCCCAGCGCGGCACCGGCCTGGCGCAGGGCCAGGACCTCGGCATGGGCGGCGGGATCGTGGTCGGTGAGGTTGCGGTTGGCGCCGCGGCCGACGATGCGGCCCTCGCACACGACCACTGCGCCCACCGGCACCTCGCCCGCTGCCTGCGCGCGCAGCGCCTCGCGCAGGGCTTCTTCCATCCAGAGTTCGTCGGAGGACATTGGCAGAGTCATTGTAATCGGGCGATCGGGTGATCGGAACTGCAGATCCCTCGCTGCGCGCTCGGGATGACAAGCGTGAAACGTGATACTTGAAACGTGAAATCGGGTCATCCCGCGGGCTGCTGCTGGGTCATGCAGTGGATGGTGCCCAGGCCCCAGACCAAATCCAGGCAGTGGATGCCGACGACCTGGCGGCCGGGGAAGAGGCCGGAGAGCAACCTGAGGGCGAGGCGGTCGTTAGGATCGTCGAAGGTGGGAACCAGGACGAGGCGGTTGGCGATGTAGAAGTTGGCGTAGCTGGCGGGGAGGCGCTGGCCGCGGAAGACGACCGGCGCGGGCATGGGCAGTTCGACCACGTGGAGGCGGCGGCCTGCGAGGTCGGTGGCGGCGCGCAGGCGGCGCAGGTTGGCCTGCAGGGGCGTGTAGTTGGGGTCGCGGCGATTGCGCTCGACGGCGGCGACCACGGTCGAAGGGGAGACGAAGCGGGCGATGTCGTCGACGTGGCCGTGAGTGTCGTCGCCCACGATGCCGCGCTTCAGCCAGATGACCTTGCGGATCCCCAAGTAATCGGCGAAGACCTTTTCCAAGCCGCGGCGGCTGAGGCCGGGATTGCGCTGCTGGGTGCGGGAGAGCTGGCACTCCTCGGTGGTGAGCAGGAGACCGCGGCCGTTGACGTCGATGGAGCCGCCTTCGAGCACGACGGGGCGCTGCTTCCCGGCGATCTCCGACGTCGGAAACCAGGCGGGAAGCTTGGTGAAGCGGGCGACGCGACGGGCGGCGGCTTCGTCCTTGCGCCAGTCGGGATACTTGGCCCAGGCGTTGAAGCGCCACTTGGTGAGGGCGAGGCGACGTCCGTCCACCAGGAAGATGGGGCAGGAGTCGCGGGTCCAGCCGCGGTTGGTGGGGAAGCGGTGGAAGCTGAGCCGGGCGAGCGGGACGCTGGAGCGCTCCAGCACCTGGCGGGCGCGGAGCTGGTGGGCGGCGTCGTTCACCAGGATGTGCACTCGCTCGACGCGGGCCAGGTGGCGCACGATCTCGGCATAGACCCAGGGGATGGCCTCGAACTTGCCGGGCCAGTCGGTGCGGTTGTGCGGCCAGGCCAGCCAGGTGGCGGCGTGCGGCTCCCACTCGGCGGGCATGCGGTAGCCGAGAGAGGCGGGGTATCGGGCGATCGAGTGATCGGGTGATCGGGTGATCGAAGATCGGATCATCGGGTCATTTCGTCGTCGATCAGGCGCTGGGTGATGGGGCCATAGGCGTCGATGCGGCGGTCGCGCAGGAAGGGCCAGTTGCGGCGGACGTCCTCCAGCTTGGCCAGGTCAACCTCGGCGAGGACGACTTCTTCTTTGTCGTGCGAAGCCTCGGCGATGACGGCGCCGAAGGGATCGGCGACGAAGGAGCCGCCCCAGAACTCGAGGCCGGGGCCGGGGGCGGCGTTGCCCAGGATGTCGCCGGTCTCGTGGCCGACGCGGTTGACCACGGCCACGTACACGCCGTTGGCGATGGCGTGGGCGCGTTGGATGGTGCGCCAGGCGTCGTGCTGGCCGCGGCCGAACTCCTGCTTCTCCGCCGGGTGCCAGCCGATGGCCGTGGGATAGAAGAGCACGTTGGCGCCTTGCAGGGCGGTGAGGCGGGCGCCCTCGGGATACCACTGGTCCCAGCAGACCAGGGCGCCGAGCTTGCCGCAGCGCGTGGAGAAGGCGCGGAAGCCCAGGTCGCCGGGGGTGAAGTAGAACTTCTCGTAGTAGAGCGGGTCGTCGGGGATGTGCATCTTGCGATAGACGCCCGTCAGCGAGCCGTCGGCGTCGAGGACGGCGGCGGTGTTGTGATAGAGGCCGCGGGCGCGTTTCTCGAAGAGGGAGGCGACGAGGACGATCTGCAGTTCGCGGGCCAGCGCGGCCAGGCGCTCGCTGGTGGGTCCGGGGACGGGCTCGGCCAGATCGAAGAGCGCGGCGTCCTCGCGCTGGCAGAAGTACTGGGTGCGGAAGAGTTCGGGCAGGCAGACCACCTGGGCGCCACGGCGGGCGGCGTCGCGCACCATCTCGAGGGCGTGCTCCAGGTTGCGCGCCGGGTCGGGCGCGCACGACATCTGGACCAGGCCGATAGTGAACTTCTCTGCCGACATCGCGGACTAGGATAGCAGAGAGCTTCTCAGGAGTTAGGAGTTGGTAGTTAGTAGTTAGTAGTTAGGGGCAGGCGGCATCGGGCGATCGGGTGATCGGAACTGCAGATCCCTCGCTGCGCTCGGGATGACAATCCCGCAAGCAACAACCGTGCACGCGAGAGCTTTCCTGACTCCTGACCCCTGACCCCTGGGTCCCGACTCCCCGCTCTCAGCGGTTGACGGAAGTGCGCGGAAACTGTAGTTTTCCAATTTCGAGTCGACGAGCGAAATCGTTCTGTCTCAGCGAGGTGAGGGCTTGAAGCACAAGGGGAACCACGAGGGCACAGGCACGGAGCGCAAGCTGCACGATCCGGTGGCGGACAAGCTGACGCCGGTCCATCCCCTGGACCTAGGGAAGATCAAGTCCATCGACGACCTGGTGCGGGCCATGGCCGACACCGCCTTCACCGGACGGCAACTGGGCGAGGCCGCGGACGTGCTGGAGGCCATGGCCCGCGACAAAGACTGCTTCGTGGTCATGACCCTGGCGGGGGCCATGACCGTGGCCAAGCAGGGCCTGGTCATCACCGAGCTGATCGACCGCGGCATCGTGAACGCCATCGTCTCCACCGGGGCGCTGATGGCGCACGGGCTGGTGGAAGCCACCGGGCGGGCGCACTTCCGCGCCGACCCCAAGATGAGCGACGTGGAGCTCTATGAGGCCGGGTACAACCGCGTCTACGACACCATCGAGCCGGAGTGCAACCTGGACGACATCGAGGCGGTGGTCTTCGAGGTGCTCAAGAAGTGGAACGCCAAGGAGATCCTGTGCTCGTGGAAGCTGAACCGGGCCATCGGCGAGTACCTGCACAAGCACGTCAAGGGACGGGGGATCCTGAAGTCGGCCTACGAGAAGGGCGTGCCCGTCTTCGTGCCCGCGTTCACCGATTCCGAGCTGGGACTGGACCTGGCCCTGACCAACCGCATCCGCGCGCGCGACGGCCATCCCAAGCTGCGCTTCGATCCCTTCGAGGACCTGGAGCACTTCGCCGAGACCCTGCTGGCGGAGAAGCGGCTGGGGATCTTCACCATCGGCGGCGGGGTGCCGCGCAACTGGTCGCAGCAGTTCGGGCCTTACGTGGAGTTGCGGCACCGGCGGGCGGGCGAGGACGTCCCCCTGAAGCGCTACCACTACGGGCTGCGCATCTGCCCCGAGCCGGTGTATTGGGGCGGGCTGTCGGGCAGCCCCTACAGCGAGGCCATCTCCTGGGGGAAGTTCGTGCCGCAGGAGGAGGGCGGGAAGTTCGGCGAGGTCTTCGTGGACGCCACCGTGGGCCTGCCGCTGATCGTGGCAGCGGTGCTGGAGAGACTGGATAAGAAAAAGAAGTGACCAGTGGCCAGTGGTCAGTGGCCAGAGGGCGCGGCGGGAGCCGCGCCCGTTTTGTTTGGGGCTGTCATCCTTCGCGAGGCGCATCCGAGCGGAGGATCTGACGATGCCGCCTGGGCAACCATCGCGGCGGCGGAAGCGGTGTCGTCAGATCCTCCCGCCTCCTTCCAGTCGGCGGAAGGATGACACTCATCAAGGTTCGGGGCTCCCTGACTGAGCGGGGGCGACACGCCCGCCCACCACTGCGGGCAAGATGCCCGCCGGACAGCCGGCGAGACGCCGGCTCTACTTAAAGTAATGCTTTAACTATAGGGGTAGAAGATGAAGAAGAGCAGGGAGAGGGCGGCGAGGACCCAGAGGCCGCCGCGGACCTCGCGGGCGCGTCCCGCGACCAGCTTGAAAAAGGGATAGAGCACGAAGCCGGCGGTGATGCCCACCCCGATGTTGTAGGTGAAGCTCATCAGGCCGATGACAGCGAAGGCAGGCACGAGTTCGGTGTAGTCGTGGAAGTCGATGCGGGTGATGGGGGCGAGCATGAGCAGGCCCACGACGATCAGGGCGGGGCCATAGGCCTGGGCGGGGATGGCGGCCACGAAGGGCGAGAAGAAGAGCGCCGCCACGAAACACAGGGCGGTGACCACGGCGGTGAAGCCGGTGCGGCCTCCGGCCTCTACCCCGGTGGCCGACTCGATGTAGGCGCCGGCGGTGGTGGTGCCGACCAGGGGAGCGAAGGTGGTGGCCAGGGCGTCGGCCAGCATGCAGCGCTCGATCTGGGGCAGGTTGCCGTCCTTGTCGAGGAAGCCGGCGCGGGCGCTTACCCCGATGAGCGTGCCCATAGTGTCCACGAAGGCCATCACCAGGATGGTTAGCACCACCGGAAAGAACCCCCAACTCAGCAGTCCGTGGAGGTCGAGCTTGAGGAAGATGGATGCGGGGCTGGGAGGCAGGCTGAGCAGGGCGTGAGGCGGAGCGGCCACGCCGGTGAGATAGGCGAGCCCGGCGGTCACCACGATGCCCACCAGGATGGCACCGGGAAACTTGCGGATCATGAGCACGGCGATGAGCAGGAAGCCGAAGATGGCGACCAGCACGGCGGGAGCGGTGAGATGGCCCGTGCGCACCGGGGCGCCGGCCACGCCCAGAGCGACGATGCCGGTCTCGTTCAGCCCGATGAAGGTGAGGAACAGGCCGATGCCCACCGCGAAGCTGTAGCGCAGGCCGGGCGGCACGGCGTCCACCAGCCATTTGCGCAGCCGCACCACGGTGAGGAAGACGAAGAGCACGCCGGCCACGAAGATGGCGGCCAAGGCCTGCTGCCAGTGATAGCCCAGGAGCTGGCAGACGCTGTAGGCGATGAAGGCGTTCTCGCCCATGTAGGGAGCGATGGCGAAGGGGCGGTTGGCGTAGAGCCCCATGATGAGGGTACCGAAGATGGCGGTCACGATGGTGGCCACCATGGAGGGCTCTTTGGGGATGCCCGCCGCCTGCAGGATCGCCGGGTTGACCACGATGATGTAGGACATGGTCATGAAGGTGGTGAGGCCGGCGATGGTCTCGCGGCGAAGGCTGGTGCCGTGTTCGGTGAAGCGGAAGAAGGCGGCGAGCAACGGGTGCTCCTTGCGCCAGCGATTGTAGAAGGAGCAGGGGCATTCGCAAAGTAGTCAGGGGTCAGGAGTCAGGGCGTCGTGACCTTGGTGAAGCCTTCGTGTCCTTTGTGGTGAAGGTCTTGAAAAGCCAACCACAAAGGGCACGAGGGTATCACGACGGGCACAAAGGAAACGGTGCGGGCAGGATGCCCGCAGGACAGCCGGCGGGACGCCGGCGATACTAGCCGAAGATCATGATGGCGGAGGCGATGACGGTGGTCCAGAGGCCGCGCTTGTCGCCCACCGCCGACTGGGTGTTGTTGAGGGTGCGAACGATCTTGTTGGAGATGCGGTAGATCTCCTTCTTCTCGTCCCAGGAGCGGTCGGGGTCGAACTCGACGTTCAAGGTTGTGGCCAGCATCTCGGCGGCCAGCTCCTCGGCGTAGTCGCCGGCCACGTCGTCGGTCTCACCGAAGGAGTGGTGCTCGCTCAAGTAGCCGTAGGTGGAGCGGTCGGCGGGAATGGCCAGGCCGATGGAGGCGGCCACCAGGCGGTGGGGCTCGCGGGTGGAGTTCTCGGCCACCACCGCGAAGACCACTTCCCCGTGGTGCAGGTACTTCAGCCCTTGGGAGCGCGGGATGAGCTTGCAGTTCGGGGGAAAGATGGAAGAGACGCGCACCAGGTTCTGGGAGGCGATGCCGGCGTCGCGCAGCGCCAGCTCGAAGGAGGTCAGGCGTTCCTTGTGTTTGCCCACTCCCTTGGTGAGAAAGATCTTGGTGGGGACCATCTCTTTGCCCAAAGCTGTCAGCCCTCCAGAGGTCGAATGGGTTCGAGAATTGGAGAATCTAACACAGCGGGGGAAAGGCGGACAGCAAAATTCTGCGGGGCGGAGCGCTACGCGCGGGCGGGGGCGCCGGAGAAAAAAAAGAGGCGGGAGCGCGGCAGCGCCCCCGCCCGGAGGGAAGTCTTACTTGGCGGGAGCCACCGAGGCGACGGTGATGGTATCGCCCTCCAGCGTGCCGGTGACGGTGGCCTTCTCGCCCGCCAGCTTGTCGAGCATGGCGGCGTCGCCACCCTTGAGCTTGTACACCTTGTCCCCGACGACCAGGGCGTAGGCGGAGCCTTCCTTGACGCAGGAGCGGGTGCATTCGGCGGCGTTTCCGCCCGCGTGCTTGGCGCCGCACATGGCGTCGCCGACCTCGCCGGTGAAAGTGGAGGGCTTGGCCCCGGCCAGCGCGGGCAGGGTAAGGCTGGCGGCTACCAGCAGCGCCAGCAGGGAGAGGACCAGGGAACGGGCGAGCGATCGCATTGTTTCTCCTTTGTGAAATCTTTGCGGCCGGGAGGGGACCGCGGGGCGGGAGCCTCCGGCTCGGGCCCGTGCTGCTATGGATTCGCGCGACGAGCGAAAGGTTTCACTACTTAGGGGGGATTTTTCATCCTCCCGGCCGGGGAGCGCGACGGGGGATTGCGGTCGCGGGGCGAATCTGGCATCTTGGGGGCATGAAAACTGCGAGCAAAGCACTGCTCCTGGTGGTGCTGGCGGCCGCGGCGGGATGGGTGACATGGAACCGCCTGGGGCCAGCCTCGCTCTCCAGGACCTTCGCCGCCGGCCAGGCGGCGCCCGACTTCACCCTCAACGACCAGGACGGCAAACCGCTGCAGCTCTCCTCGCTGCGCGGGCAGAAGGTGCTGCTGGTCTTCTATAAGGGCTACTATTGAACCCACTGCATGGCGCAACTGCGCGAGTTCGCGCAGCATAGCAAGGACTTCGAAGCCGCCAAGACGCGGGTCGTGGCCATCAGCGCCGATACCCAGGACCTCTCCCACCAGACCTGGGAAAAGGCCGCACAGAAGCAGTTCTCCATCCTGAGCGATCCCGGTACCACCGCCATCAAGGCCTACGGCCTGCTGACTTCGCAGGACGGCAAGCCGGTCAGCAAGCGCACCCTGATCCTGGTCGACGAGCAGGGCATGCTGCTCTGGCAGGAGCCGGCGGGCAGCATGACCGCGGAGGAAGTGCTGAAGAAGATCCAGGGATAGTAGTCAGCTGTCAGGAGTCTGAGGCCCGGCGAGAGCCGGGCCTTTCTGTCTCCGGGCCGGGTCAGCGGTTGGCGGCCTGGGGCTGCTTGAGCTTGACGGTGATGTCGATGAAGGCGAGGGCAGCGCGGCTGAGCGCCTTGTCCTTGCGGAAGACCAGGGCGAGGTCGCGGCGGATGTGGGCGTCGGCCAGGGGAACGGCGGCCAGCACCCCCGCGCGCACGTCCTCCAGCACGGTAGAGCGGGCGATGAAGCCCACCCCCACGTCGGCGGCCACGAAGCGCTTCAGCAATTCGCTGGAGTCCAGCTCCATGGAAATGTTGGGCTTGAGGTGGCGCTCGTGGAAGAGGTCCTCGATGGCGTCGCGGGTGCGCCCCAGCTTGGGCAGCAGCAGGGGGAACTTGACCACGTCCTCGATGGCGGCGGCCTTGAGCCGGGCCAGGGGATGCGCGGGCGGGGCGATGAGCACCAGCTCATCGCGGTGGATGAGCACCACGGTCATGCGGCTGTCCTGCACCGGAAGGGAGACCACGGCGAAGTCCACGGAGTTGTCGATGATGGACTCCAGGATCTTGGCGCGCTCGGCGCGGTTCACGCTGACCGCCACCCCCGGGTACTGCTTCTTGAACTCGGCGAAGACCTCGGGAAGGATGTGCAGGCAGGTGGCCTCGTTGGCCCCCACCACGATCTCGCCGCGGGGGACGCGCTCCATCTCGGCCAGGGCGGTGAGCATGGCGCGGCGGCGCTCCAGGGTCTCCTCGGCGTACTTCTGGAAGGCCTTGCCGGCGGCGGTGAGCGCCACCTTTCCGCCGGAGCGGTCGAAGAGCTTGCCGCCCACCTCTTCTTCGAGCGCCCGGATCTGGGCGGAGATGGCGGGCTGGGTGCGGAAACGCTTCTCCGCGGCGCGGGAGAAGCTGGAGTGCCGCGCGACTTCGAGGAACGTTTCTAGTTGGTCGAAATCCATGGCGAAGTTCCCAGTTCCCGGTTCCCACTCTAGTTTCGAGTTTCAGGATTCAAGTTTCAAGCGGGACACTCAGCGTCTCATAAAAGCGGGTTGTCGCGCGATAAAAAGTATGGAGGCGAGGGGCACTGGGGGCGCACGTTTTCCACGGCCCAAGCCGTTGCAGGGAAGAGGCTTGAGCGGCGATAAAGCCTCCTTATCGCGCCCATAAAAAGTATCAATTTCCCAAACGCGGGCGGCGGCGGATACCTTGAGAAGATGAGGGCCGGCGCTGACGGCCGGCCTCGAAACCGACTCCCGTCTTCCACATGCCAATTCACCGGCGCTCCAATCCGAGGCGGCACGACCGCCTGCGGCGCGGGCGCCCCAACCGCGCGGAGTGCAGCCGCGCCAAGGAGCTGAGCGAACATGCCTGACCCCAAAGCTGTCATGGAGTTCGTCAAGAAGAACGGCATCAAACTTCTGGACCTACGCTTCACCGACCTTCCCGGCCTGTGGCACCACGTCTCCTTCCCCATCGAGCAGTTCAGCGAGGCCTCGTTCGAAGAGGGCTTCGGCATGGACGGAAGCTCCATCCGTGGCTGGGCGGCCATCCACGAGAGTGACATGCTGCTCATGCCCGACCCGGCGTGGTTCATGCAGGACCCGTTCACCGAGGTGCCTACGCTGGTGATGGTGGCCGACGTGATCGACCCGGTCACCAAGCAGCGCTACGACCGCGACCCCCGCTACATCGCGCGCAAGGCGGAGATGTACCTGGCCTCCACGGGCATGGCCGACACCGCCTTCTTCGGCGCCGAGGCTGAGTTCTTCATCTTCGACAACGTGCGCTTCGACCAGCGCGAGCAGCACGGCTTCTACTTCATCGACGCGGAAGAAGGCCGCTGGAACTCGGGACGCAAGGAGAACAACCTGGGCTACCGCCCGCGCTACAAGGAAGGCTACTTCCCGGTGCCGCCCACCGACCACTACCAGGACCTGCGCACCGAGATGGCCATGACCATGCAGAACTGCGGCCTGGAGGTGGAGTGCCATCACCACGAGGTGGCCACCGGCGGGCAGACCGAGATCGACCTGAAGTTCAACTCGCTGGTGCGCTCCGCCGACAACATGATGCTCTACAAGTACATCGTCAAGAACACCGCATGGGCCAATGGCAAGACCGTCACCTTCATGCCCAAGCCGCTGTTCGGCGACAACGGCTCCGGGATGCACACGCACCAGTCGCTGTGGCTGAAGGGCAAACCCCTGTTCGCCGGCGACGGTTACGCGGGGCTCTCGCAGACGGCGCTGTGGTACATCGGCGGACT